>NZ_CP048741.1:1176239-1179226 GCF_018336475.1 Romboutsia sp. 13368 | reverse complement strand
TCTATGAAACAAGCTCCATTAATATGATAATATAAAAGCTACTCTATGTAAAAGATCTATTTATGGTATAGAAAATATAACATCATTTATAGTATACTACTACTTGGATATACACAAAATTAAATTAATTATAATTTATCTGGGTATATACTATATGTACATAAGATAATTTAAATTTAGGAGGAAAACAACATGAGTACACCAACACCACACAATAATGCAAAATTAGGGGATATAGCGGAAACTGTCTTATTACCAGGAGATCCATTAAGAGCTAAATTTATAGCAGAAACTTTCTTAGAAGACGTTGTTCAATACAATACTGTAAGAGGGATGTTTGGATATACTGGATACTATAAAGGTAAGAGAATCTCTGTTCAAGGGTCAGGAATGGGTATACCATCTATAGGAATATATTCATTCGAGCTTATACATTTTTATGGAGTTAAGAACTTAATAAGAGTAGGCTCAGCTGGTGCTATAAATAAAGATTTAAAGCCATATGATGTAGTTATAGGTATGGGAGCATGTACAGATTCAAACTATGCATCTCAATATAACTTACCAGGAACATTTGCTCCAATAGCTAGCTATGAATTAATGCAAAAAGCTATAGACGTTGCAAAAGAGCAAGGAACAGATGTAAAAGTAGGAAACATATTATCAAATGATGTCTTCTATAGCGATGCAGGTTTAGATAACTTAGTTAAATGGCAAAAGATGGGCGTTCTTTGTGTTGAAATGGAAGCTGCAGGTTTATACATGAATGCAGCTAGAGCAGGAGTAAATGCTTTAGCTATAGTTACTATTTCAGATTGTCCTTTAACAGGTGAAGAAACAACTTCTCACGAAAGACAAGTAGCTTTCACTAAAATGATGGAAATAGCTTTAGAATTAGCTTAANNNAAATAGCTTTAGAATTAGCTTAATTAAATAATTATAAAATAAAAAAGATAAGGATTAATTTCCTCATCTTTTTTATTTTATAACTCTAAATACCCCAGTAACTATACCTATAACTTCAACATCCTTATGATTTAACATTATAGGATCTAGAAAATCATTCTCTGGTTGAAGTCTTATCATATTATTATCTTCATTGAAAAATCTCTTTACCGTTGCATACTCTTTATGTATAAGAGCAACAACTATCTCTCCATTTACCGAAGTACTTTTTCTATCAACTATAACATAGTCACCATTTAAAATACCAGCATTTATCATGCTATCCCCTTTAATTTTTAACACAAAGTTATCATTACCTTTTATAAAGTTAGCAGGGAAGGGAATATACTCTTCAACATTCTCTTTAGCTAATATAGGTTGTCCAGCAGTTACTTGACCAACTAATGGCAAATTAAGTATCTCCTGATTAAAAGTCATTTTACTTCCATCTAGAACCTCAATCGCTCTAGGCTTAGTTGGATCTCGTCTTATATAACCGTATTTTTCAAGTTTATTTAAATGTGAGTGAACAGTAGATGTAGATTTTAATCCAACAGCTTCACATGTTTCTCTAACTGAAGGCGGATATCCTTTAAGAGCTATTTGTTCTTTAATAAACTCTAATATCAATATCTGCTTAGGGCTTAAATCTAAATACATAAAAGCTATCCTTTCTAAATTAAATTTATAATTATATTGTAACACAACGAACATATTTATACAAACATTTGTTCTGAATTGTATAAAATAGAATTTTTAAATATTTACCTCTTCATTATCCTCATGTTTATCATCTTCAATCCATTCGAAGTTATTAACGATATCTCGTTTAACATGTTTTTTATGAGCAGCATAAAGCTGAGTCGTTGTAACATTATCGTGATCTAATAAGTTTTGAACATCATAAATAGAAAATCCATTTTGTATTAGAGAAGTAGCAGCCGTAGCTCTTAACTTATGAGGGCTATAACCACTTTCTCTAGATGTCTCCATAGAAATAGACGTATATTTCTTTACAAGTTGTCTAATAGCCTTAGGATCCATTCTTTTATGTTGAAGAGATAAGAATAAAGTATCCTTATATTGTTCATCTAAAAGCTCACTTTGTGGTCTTTCATTTAAGATATAATCCTTAATAACAGACTCACAAGTATTGTTAATAGGCATTAAAACTTCTTTACCTCTTTTTCTATAAATTTTAAACTCACCTCTAGAGAAGTTAAAAGAAGAAATATTTAATTCTCTAAGCTCATTTAGTCTAAGTCCATATGTAACAAATAGAGCTAATATCGCTTTATCTCGAAGCTTAGTCTTTCTCCAGTAAATCTTCTCACGCTCAGTAAGACCGTATCCTGTTTCAACAGCTTCTAACATCTTAGCAACCTCATCAATTTCTAAACGTTTTATAGCATCTGGTTGAGGCTTAGGAAGCTTAATAGGGTTAAAACCATCTGTTATATTATTTTCTAATTGATCATTCCTATATAAGAATTTAAATAGAGTAGATAGTGATGATTTTTTTCTAGCAAGTGCACGATTGTTATTTTCAAATATCAATGTATTTTTTTCTGTCTGTTTATAATATCTAGAGCAGTAATCACCTAAGAATAGATTAATATCCCTAGCCTTTACATTTTTAAACTCTTCTAATGTAATATCGAAAGTTTTATCTGCACTTGTAACATCTTTTGTTTCTGTTAGATAAGTACAAAAGAARTGAATATCATCTAAATATGCAAGTCGAGTAGAGATTGCTACAGATCCTTTTAAATATATAAAGTAATCTTTCATAAATTTAGGTAATTTATTTTCTACCTTAATGCATTTTTCTATTAACTCATTATCTCTAAAAACTATATTGTCTGGTTTATCAGATTTATTATGTATCTTTATAATTTTCTTATCATCCATATAAAATATCTCCTATAAATTTTCATATTTATAAAATAGCATAGATGTTTATTAATTTCAACTATCCCTTAAATATGGGTAATAGAGATTAATACTATAAATAGTAGCAAAATAGGCCTATATACAAAATA
>NZ_CP048741.1:1175798-1176062 GCF_018336475.1 Romboutsia sp. 13368 | reverse complement strand
AAGCAAAAAATTAGTAAAAAAAAATAAAAAATWANATTTAAAATAAAAAAACATAAATATGCATGCATATTTACAAAATTTAAAATATTTATTAAAACATCTAAAATATACCTAAAAACATAGGGTTTATATGAAAGTGGCTGTTTTTATACAYAACTATACCCTAAATATACATTTAAAGGATAGTTGTGTATTATAGAATTTTACATCATATAGTACTCTTCTTTWTATTTATAYTTAGATTTTTTCTTATTTTTAATAATA
>NZ_CP048741.1:1174094-1175789 GCF_018336475.1 Romboutsia sp. 13368 | reverse complement strand
ATAAATATACATATGAAATATAAATAATATTATTAGTTTAATGTTTATAAATATATCTTTGCATCTTATAATTTTGATTAACTCTTTTATGATTCATATAACTATTATTTATTAAAATCTTTGATTATATTAAGCTTCATATTCACTCTATATCGCTATTTGATTTTGGACTCATAATTATGATAAGCTGTTTATTCAAAGATTTCTTTTACCTGAAATTACTCTATCAGATACATCTTTTAATGCATAAGTTAAAAGATACCAGTTAACTTAATAAATTTAAGTCGCCTCGTCGTAGAAATAGCATTTTAATTTACTAAAATATGTTAATTATRGAATTTACTTTAATTTAATCAATTTGATGTTGTTTTATATAAAAAATAAGCTTAGAAATATGTTTGAATTCATCTCTAAGCTTCTATATGTTCATATTTTAAGAATTAGATAATGTAGATTTAGTTTTTTTAATAAATTCATCAGGATTATTTTCTGGTGCTATAAATACAACCTCTTTACCAAGAGCTTCAAAATGCTTTCTAGCACACTTAATTTTAGCTTTTTCTTCTTCTCTAAGAAGGTTAATATCACTTTTACCTTTAGTTTCTACCACAAAATAAAGCCTTTCTTCATCAAATTCATTTATAACAACAGCCCAATCTGGATTATAGCTTCCAATAGGAGTTTCTATCTTAAACCAATTTGGTAGTTTAACATAAACTTTAATTTCGTCTCTTTCTTCAAATTGCTTAGCAAATTTAGTTTCAACCTCTGAATCGCATATAGTATAGTTATAAGGAGACTTTTTACTCTCTACTATTTTATCATTCAAATAAGCAAGTAGTTCACTGTTATTGAACATTTCTATAAAATAAGGATCTTTTCCTTTAAATTTAGAATAACTTATACCGTCTACTACTAAGAGTCTTAGATTTTTTCTTATTATTTTAGTTACTTCTTATATATATTTTTGTGGATTTAGTTTAAAATCTTCTAACCTTTTAGAATTAATTAGAATATCNNNNTCTTAAATTTAATGGATGSTTTTTAGGAACTGCGTTAATTCTTTCTTTTGCTTTTTCTAAATCATTTAAAGCTACATCAACCCARACATCTTGTAATATATCTGGAATCTGCCCAAATAAACTATGGATACTTTCTAATCTCTCTGATAACATAAAATGAACCTTATCCTCAACAGAACCTTTATATCTCATATTATAGATATAAATCTCATCATACATTTGACCTATTCTTTGAATACGACCTTTTCTTTGTTCTAATCTAGTTGGATTCCATGGTAAGTCTAGATTTATAAGTGATCCTAGAGTCTGTAAGTTAAGTCCTTCACTAGCTGCATCCGTTCCAACTAATACTTTAATTTCTCTATTCTTAACCATTTCCTTTATATTTTCCTTACTACAYCTTTCATATATGCCATTARTAATAATTCCTGATTTATCTCCACCTGCATATATTCCGATTTTTCTATTTGGTAAATCCTTTGATAAGCATTCTGYTATCCAATATGCAGAGTCATAATACTGAGAAAATATAATACATCCTCTTTCTAACCATTTATCTTCTAGTAATAACTNNNTATTAAATTATACTTAGGGTCTTTTTCTTTATTTTCCTCAAGCATATAAATAAGATTATTTAGACAGGTAATTTCTTCAATGGTTAAATTGTTAAATT
>NZ_CP048741.1:1173616-1173742 GCF_018336475.1 Romboutsia sp. 13368 | reverse complement strand
ATAAGGATTATAGTTTTGAATATAATCACCTTCAATAAGTCTTTCAAGTCTTCTTAATTCAGATTTTCTAAGTTTATCTTTATGTTTTTGACTTATTACAAATTCATCATCTTTTAACTCAAAATT
>NZ_CP048741.1:1173079-1173534 GCF_018336475.1 Romboutsia sp. 13368 | reverse complement strand
TTAGTTGATTCTTTTCCCATTACTAAATCTAAACCCTTATTTTGATCTGTTCTCCATTTACTAAATATGCTACCTAAAACACTATCATTTTTTTGAGATAATATATTCATAAGGTCATATGCCTCAATAGGATGTAATTGTACTGGAGTTGCYGTTGCTAATAACATACTTTTAGTTTTCTTTGATATTTGAAGTAAGAATTTCATAAGATTATTAGGATTTGCTTTTTCATGTTTTTTATTTTGCCCAAGATTTTTACGTTTAGCTCGATGACATTCATCTACAATAATACATTCATAGTCTACTTCTAATAGTTTATCTGTAACTGGAGAGTTTGCTGTAATTAATCCTTGAGATACTATTCCAACTCGTCTTGGACATTTTTTTATAGAATTAATTCCATATGATACATGYTTTATACCATTTTCATCTATCCAATCTTTACCGTCCCATAC
>NZ_CP048741.1:1172794-1173069 GCF_018336475.1 Romboutsia sp. 13368 | reverse complement strand
ATATCTAAAAGATTATTGATTTCTTCTTGCCATTGCCAAATAAGAGTTTTCGGTGCTATAACCAATATAGGTTTATCTCCATATAAAGCCATTAATTGTGCTGATAGTGCTAACTGTACCGTTTTTCCTAGACCAACCATATCAGCAAGTATATATCGTGCTCCATAACTCTTTTTATRTTCATTAAATGCCAAGTTTACAAAGTATTTTTGATGGTCCCAAAGACCTAATTCTTTTCTATAAACAGATGATTCAACAACTATTTCTGCTGGATT
>NZ_CP048741.1:1172075-1172194 GCF_018336475.1 Romboutsia sp. 13368 | reverse complement strand
TTTTTGTTTTCTAGAAGAATATCTATTTATCATTTTTTACTCCTCTTATTTTATACGCCATCATTTTTAACTAATTCTGATAATATTTTTGCAGACTTAGCATCTTTTTCCCAATGATT
>NZ_CP048741.1:1171898-1172052 GCF_018336475.1 Romboutsia sp. 13368 | reverse complement strand
TAGATATATAATTTAGTATCTCAACTATTTTACTTCGTTCATTCCARTATCCTTCAACTTCATTTTTTAACCACGCTTTACCTTTATTTGAATCTTCATCCTTACTTGATTTATACAATGCTATAAGTACATTTCTAAGTACTGAATGACCAAA
>NZ_CP048741.1:1171383-1171792 GCF_018336475.1 Romboutsia sp. 13368 | reverse complement strand
AATCCTCTACCAAGTTCTTGATATGCACTTATTTTATATACGCCTTCTTTTTCAGTATCTAATCCTTTTATATAAAATCGTTCTTCTGGAAGTAATGTTTTCCAAGTATATGAATCAAATCCTTTAGGTGTTAAATAATCAAATGCTATTCTCTTAGCTTCATTTATTATATTTACTATCGGTGAGTTAGAATCTGATTTTAATAATTCATGKTGAACATCTATATCTTCTATATTTTTATATGATGTTAATATTTTTAATGCTGCTGCATATGCAGCTAATATATAATCTTGGTCTGAAAAATTAGGGTCATCTTTATCGTCTAAATCCCTCATACTGTCTATTTGACTTTTTACTTCATCTTCTATTTCTGGATATAATTCATCTAGATATGCTGTATCATCTGAGT
>NZ_CP048741.1:1171279-1171353 GCF_018336475.1 Romboutsia sp. 13368 | reverse complement strand
TCTTAACATAGTTACCACCATCTTTTAATCCACCAGATTCAGTTTCTGTTGCAATATTCCAAGCCGCTATAACT
>NZ_CP048741.1:1171088-1171259 GCF_018336475.1 Romboutsia sp. 13368 | reverse complement strand
TATTAATGCAAGTTCTGCCCATACTTTTAYATCTTGATGTGTAAACATTACAACTTGCATCCCATTATCAGGCATGTTTTTAGATAAGTTAGAGTACGCCTCTATCATACTTTCATTAAAACTTTGACCTTTTCCTTTAATAGCTAATACTCTCTTACTGTCTGTATACCA
>NZ_CP048741.1:1170968-1171081 GCF_018336475.1 Romboutsia sp. 13368 | reverse complement strand
AATTCTTTTTCTAAAATYTTYTTATCCCATGCTAAAAAGAATTCTGATAGTTCATGGTAGTTAACWGCATCWGCATATGGAGGGTCTGTTATCCATAAATCACATTTTGTATT
>NZ_CP048741.1:1170377-1170482 GCF_018336475.1 Romboutsia sp. 13368 | reverse complement strand
TATTTTATTACTTTTATTTTACCATTCTTATCTCTATTTCTTTTAAGATACTTTATACAATACAGCCTTTCCTTAATAATATCATCTTCTTTATTTATAAATTCA
>NZ_CP048741.1:1170260-1170338 GCF_018336475.1 Romboutsia sp. 13368 | reverse complement strand
TTACTATCAATTTTATCTTTTCTAATAACTGTCATATCAGTTTCTGATTTACAATTAGGACAAATCATTTTTCCTTTT
>NZ_CP048741.1:1168948-1169156 GCF_018336475.1 Romboutsia sp. 13368 | reverse complement strand
TTTATAGCTCTTCTCCAACCATTTCTATCATAAGCTCCACCTGTTGCTGCATTAGTCANNGTGTATAACCACCATCTTTCAGCTATATCAAGTCCTAACCAATTTCTTATAGCMGTATTTATAACATTATTTTTGCAATCTTCTATGGACCATACAAGTAAAAGTAATTCTTTTCCTAATAATCTATCTACAGGGTTATCTCCAACTT
>NZ_CP048741.1:1168810-1168921 GCF_018336475.1 Romboutsia sp. 13368 | reverse complement strand
TATTATTTTCTTTTAACCTAGCTTTAAATTCAACCTCAAGTGGTTTACTTATAACATCCCATTTTTCTTTAGGTATTTCTGCCTTTAATTTATCTTTCATTAGATTAATAA
>NZ_CP048741.1:1168468-1168734 GCF_018336475.1 Romboutsia sp. 13368 | reverse complement strand
TATTTTAACTAAAAAGTGGTGTTCATTTTCTTCTGGTATAAATCCAAATCCAATGGCTTTTCTTACTTGTATCATTATTGTTTAATCTCCTGTTCATTAAAATCTTGTAAAGTCATTTTTTTATCTGCTACCATATCTAAAAARCTTTGACCACTTTCGTAATATGCTTTACAGTAGTTTAGTTCTATATCTACTTTACTTCCATTTAATAAATTTTCTCTTAGATTTTCAATTTCTGATTCTAATTTAGATGCTTCTATTATTGC
>NZ_CP048741.1:1167889-1168405 GCF_018336475.1 Romboutsia sp. 13368 | reverse complement strand
TACATCTGATACTTTAACATTATGTTTTTTTAACATATCAATTTCTTTATATATATTTGCCGTTTCATTTATTCTAATATTAGTTGAAAGTACGACAGGCTTATCTTTATTGATTTTAATACCCTCTTTAGATTTATCTATTTTTATATTTAACTGATTTGATTCAATATCATCCTTTTGAGCTATTGCTAATACATATARACAATCATCTGGTACTTCAAATTCTTTATCATATATATAGCCATGTTCTTTTGGATTTGAGCCATCTGTTGTATATTTTATAGTAGYTACTGGTATTGATTTTAATTCTATATATAATTTATTATTTTTATTAAATTCATTGTATTTTAAATCAATTTTATTATTCCATTGATAAACTTCTCCAGTTTCATTTACTCCCGAACTATCTACACATAAAAAGTTTATTTTTAACTCTTTAGTTTTAAAATTATCTAAATCTAATAYTTCCATAGAGTTGGTTGTAGGTGTATCATCAATATCATAATATACCTTATC
>NZ_CP048741.1:1167583-1167826 GCF_018336475.1 Romboutsia sp. 13368 | reverse complement strand
AATGGATACCTCTGTTTTTTCAATAAATGGACCCTTTTGTATGTATCCACCATTTTCTCTCCAAATATCTTTATTTACCATAGCATTTTTAAGCTCTTCAAGTGCTGAAGGGATATGCCATTGCCATTTACCTTCAGTTGCTGCACGTCTTTTTATATCTATAAATCTCATTTCTTTTTGAGTAAATATTCTATCTTCACATTTTTTTCTAAATGTATCTCCACTTACATCTTTCTCAAATTT
>NZ_CP048741.1:1167188-1167479 GCF_018336475.1 Romboutsia sp. 13368 | reverse complement strand
AATAAATTTTACAAAAAGTTTCTCTTGCCGATTGTAGTATACTTAGTTTTATTTTATCTAGTTTATCTTCAGCCTGTTGGTATTGAGGATTATTTTTTGCTATTCTTTCTCTATCCATTTGCGCTATAATACTTTCCATTCCTTTATACTCTTTTGATGACTGTATAAGTTTATCCATAGTATCTTTATTTCAAGATAAAAACATTACTCTATTTTTATATCCAATATWNATTTCAAACTCCCCATCTAGATTTAACTTATATATTTCATCTAAAAAAACTTCTTTAAGAA
>NZ_CP048741.1:1167061-1167183 GCF_018336475.1 Romboutsia sp. 13368 | reverse complement strand
AGTTACTTTATCTTGTTCTAACTTTATTTCATCTATTGCAGGGAATATTTCTATATTTTGATAACAAATATTTTTAGATGGTTTGAACTTACTAGCTAAAAATCCTCGTAATTGTTTTTTTG
>NZ_CP048741.1:1166350-1167044 GCF_018336475.1 Romboutsia sp. 13368 | reverse complement strand
GACTCTATAAGAGTATTAAGTTCTGCTATCATATTTTTAGTATTTTGAAAGAAGATTCTTCCGTTATCTGTAGTATATATATACCATGCTTTTAATGTAAATTCACCTAGCGATGTCTTTATAGAYCTTATATCTTTGTTTGGTTCTACTAAATATCCAATCATTTCAGATTCAGATAATCCTAAAATTGCATGTGGTACATCTGCAAGTGATGATACTAGTATTAACTTACTTAAATCACTCATATTAGTATTATTCATTTCATTGTCTATAATCTCWGCTATACCTTTTCCATTTGCAGCTATATCGTGTGATATAGCATTTGTTAATGATGGTTTTATACTTTTTATTTGTGCTAGCATATTAGAATCATTTAAATCCATATCGTATGGATTTATAATATATTTACTTTCAGATTTTCCATTTGTATAAATTTGAGAAACTATTACTCTTATTAGTCTTATTARTCCTCTAGTTTGTTGAAAWCCTGGATTTTCTCTAAATCTTGCGTATAAGTCTTTTAATGATGGATGAAATGGATATGAATCTTTTATTCCTATAAATATTTGCTCTGGTGATATATTCGTATATCCCATTTGTTTAGCTTCAGATACTTTTGATTTGTAGGCATTTGCTATTTCTGTTATTTCTTCATCGGATGGTATTTCTTCAAATAGACGCTTTTTAAATATGT
>NZ_CP048741.1:1165906-1166136 GCF_018336475.1 Romboutsia sp. 13368 | reverse complement strand
GTTTGAATTTCCTATAGCTTTTGATTTTGCATTAACTAAGTATGGTGGTATTTCATCTAATAATATAAGTAATGGTTGCCCTTTAAGTAAGTTTACCCATGCACTTTGACCTGGTGCTTGAAGTGGTGAGTAATAATTTTTAAATTGATCCTTTTTGCCTAACTGTTCTGCTATTGATCCCCATATACCAAATTCTGCATCACTTTCTCTTCCTATAAAACCAACTACTT
>NZ_CP048741.1:1165627-1165844 GCF_018336475.1 Romboutsia sp. 13368 | reverse complement strand
TATTTTGCTAATAGTGCTAAAGAAATCATATTATGCGTTTTACCGCCACCCATTGACTGAGTAAGTTTAATTAATCCAGATGCACTTTTTCCATGAAATCTTTTRAATGCWGTTTCTACTAAAAGTTTCATACCTTCTGTTACGAAATTTTCATTAAAGAATTCATTTGGGTCTATTCTATTTTGTATTAAATCTGTCAATTCTAATACATCATCTC
>NZ_CP048741.1:1164910-1165562 GCF_018336475.1 Romboutsia sp. 13368 | reverse complement strand
CACACTTTGATCAMSGTCTATTTGYCTTAGGATACTTTTACCATCTTTAACTTTAGTATCATAAAGTTTACTGTAATAATCCTTCTTGTGAGGTAGAACATATTTTATTGGAGCATATACAGATAATTTAAGTTTTAGTATTTCATTATTAATCTCTTTTAATGAAGGAAACTTATTTGATATAATAAGAGGGTGTCGTGATTTACGACACCCTCTTTCTATGTATGATTTAACTATTAATTCTATTTTTCTATCTCGCTTAACTGATCTAAGTCAACTTCAAATCTAGAATTTCCATTTAATGTTTCTACATATGCTGTACCTATATTATTATCTACACYATATTAAATATTATTTATTCCACATTCTTTCTCTAACATATAAATTTCATCTAAAGTAAACCCTGTTAACTCAATTATAAATTGCTTACTAGAATTTTTCATTAAAAGCTCTATAGCTATTTCTCTTTTAGTTTCTAAAACCCTTGACTCATCGCTTCTGCTTTTATATAGCACTTCAGCTTCAATAGGCTCATCACTATCTATTTTATTAAATTCCATAGTTTCTTGTATGATATCCTTTTCTTCTCTATCATCAGATAAAGACTCTTGTTCTCTTAGCCTTTCATTATATAAATTATGTAAATACGGTT
>NZ_CP048741.1:1163134-1164889 GCF_018336475.1 Romboutsia sp. 13368 | reverse complement strand
AAATAATATAAAAATAGCTGGTATTGTAAAATAGATTTTAGCACCCATAAATCCTATAACAACAGTAAATATGCGTATAAAATAATTAAAAGACTCTAAAGATGTATTTAATATTTCTTTTTTTAAAGTATATGATCTAATTAATCCAAGAAATAAGTTTAGTATGCAAAGAGGAAATAATAGATAACTAGAAGTTACCCCGCTAAAACCTAAAAAATCAAAATATCCTCCTATATTACCATATACAAACATATAACCATTTAAGTAAGCATAAATACATGCTAAAATACCAAGAGTTCCACCTAAAGCTTGGGTGTACCAATCTAAAAATTTGATTCTCATAGTATCACTCCTAACAACTGTATATAGAATTAATATGCATTTATGGAAATAAATATATCATTTTATTTATATCATTTTTGTTWTTTATATTATYTTTGTTTTAGTATTTATTTTTCCATTAATAAGTAATATAATATAGTTCTATTAAAATTTACGTATTCCTGCATATTATTTATTCTATTGAATGATTAAATGCCATTAATGTGGAAATACTACTATTAAATCCACTGAGTAAGGGGGAGTTTGATTATGTTAAATACTTTAGAGTTTATACTTAGAATTTTATTTTTTGTTTTATCTATTGTGTGGGCTGGAAAGATAATGATATTAAGAACTGATAAACAGATAGTTATAAATCCTTTGCTTATTATAATTTCTTCTCTTTTAGTAATCCTGCCTTCATCTAAAGAAGGTATAGAACTACTTGGTGTAAGTGTTCAAAATATAAAAATAACTTTATATTGTATATACATAGTTATAATTGTATTAGGTATATACTCTACAAATAAAAAGCATGGAATTTTTTAAAAAATAAGAGGTTACATTTAAATAACCCCTTATTTTTTTATCTTAACTTAGCTTCACATCTAAATATTTTTAAACCTTGAGACATGAACTTGTCTTCATATTCAGTTGTAACATTTTCAAATTCGCTTTTAGCTAAATCTAAAGATATATTTTTAAGCATCCAATCATTAGAAGCTATTTCATTTAAACTAAATTCAAATAAACCTTCATTATCAGTTTTAAAGTGAATTTCTCCATCTTTATTAAGTATTTGCTTATACATGTTTAAGAAATTAGTATGAGTTAATCTTCTCTTAGCCCATCTTTTCTTTGGCCATGGATCACAGAAGTTTATATAAATTCTAGATAACTCATCTGTATCAAAATACTCTAAAGYTTTACTTACATCTGCCCAAGCAAATTTAATATTCTTTAAGTTATCTTGTTCAGCTTTTTCTACACCTTTTATAAGAACTTCTTCTTTTATTTCAAAAGCTATATAGTTTATATCTGGATTTTGTTTTGCTAATGTAGTTAAAAACTTTCCTCTTCCAGTTCCGAATTCTGCGTATATAGGATTGTCATTATTAAATAGCTCATTCCACTTCCCTTTTAAAGATTCTATATTATCTCTAACAACATAATCTTTATAGCTTAATAGTTTTATATCTGCACCTTTTACTTTTCTTCTTCTCATGTGTTATCTCCTTGAATTATATACTGATATATAATTATACAAAAATTCTTATAAAAAATAAAGGTTTTATATTATAGATGAGGTTTCTTTATATGATGAGTTTTTATACTTATTATTTAATTTACTCTATATAACTTACATAATTACTAGTAAAAGTTTAAATACTTTATAGTTTAATATTAGATAAGACATAAAATATATACTTTTAT
>NZ_CP048741.1:1161625-1163121 GCF_018336475.1 Romboutsia sp. 13368 | reverse complement strand
GTATTCATTTGATAATTGATATTTTTATGCATATTAAAGCTCCTTAAAGGAATATGTTTATAAGTTATATTATGTTTTAAAATATGTTTCTGTTCACTCAAACATAAAATATATACTTTTATGCCAAAAACAATAAATATAGTATTTTCARTNTKTTTATGCATTATTTTAGATTTATGTCAGTTGTATGTCAGATATTTTGTATTTTTTATTTTAAATTTTATGATATAATAAATACATAATTTTTATAAATTGGAGGATAGAATGAGTTTTGCATTTATTAGAAAAAGAAGTAAAAACTATATAGTTTATTTAGAATATAAAGATAAAGAAAGCGGAAAGAAAATCCAAAAAAACATGGGGTCTTTTGAAAAGAAAAGAGATGCATCAAAGAAATTAAACGAAGTAAAAGATAGTATATATAGTGATAAATTAGTAATACCTAGCGCATTAAATGTAGAATCATTTATGCTAGATTTTATCGAAAAACATAAAATTAATATATCAATTACTACATATAATAATTACATGCGTATATGTAAAAAGTATATAATACCACTATTAGGTTCTTATAAACTTGATGAAATTAGACCTATTCATATACAAAATTACATAGATGATTTAGCAGGAATATTGACACCTCAAACTATAAAGGTCCATGTAAATATATTAAATTTAGCTTTTAAAAAGGCCTATAGATTAAGGCTTATAAAAGAAAATATTATTGAGTGTGTTGAAGTCCCTAAAAACAGAAAGTTTAAAAATAACATCTATAATAAAGAAGATATGATTAAGCTTCTTAATACATGTAAAAATACAGATATGGAATTATATATATATCTAGCTAGTGGTCTCGGGCTTAGAATATCCGAGATTTTAGGCCTTACTTGGGATAATATAGACTTTGCTAATTCTACAGTAACTATTAATAAGATAACAATAAGAAATAATGGATTAGTATCATTAAAAAGTCCTAAAACCGAAAGTTCAGAAAGAACTATTACATGCCCTAAAGAAATAATGCTAATGCTTAAAGATCATAAAAGACTACAATTAGAAAATAAACTTAAAGGTAAAATAAAAAACACCATGAACTTATTATTTTTTGATAAAAATGAACAACCGATAGCTCAAGATGTATTAAGTAAAAAATTCAATAAGTTCCTACTTAAAAATAATTTAGAGCATATAAGATTTCACGACCTTAGACATTCTCATGTTACTCTACTTATAAATTCAAAAGTTCCAATAAAGGTAATTTCAGAAAGAGTTGGTCATTCTAATATCAATACAACATTAAACATCTATGCTCATGCACTTAAAGAAATGGACTCAGAAGCTTCTGATAAAATTTCTCAAACATTATTTGAAATAATATAAAAAGTTAAAAAAACGACCTTTTAAATTCGGTTTTAAGCVCGTCATTTTTTCTTTATAATATGTAAGTTTATTTGAAGGTGAATTTTAGCTCACGGCAGCTTTAAATAGTTTTTATA
>NZ_CP048741.1:1158426-1161088 GCF_018336475.1 Romboutsia sp. 13368 | reverse complement strand
TAATATGTAAGTTTATTTGAAGGTGAATTTTAGCTCACGGCAGCTTTAAATAGCTTTTATGGATTTTATAAGTATTTTCATTAAACTTTATTAACCGTAACGAAATTATGTAAACTAAAGTGTGAATTTATTAAATTCATAGATAAATTAATTAATATTATATAAAATAAAAAAACTAAGGTTACTTATCTAAAATTAAGAAACCTTAGTTTTTTTATTTATTACTCATAATTTAATTTGATAATGAACTTTTAATTTTATTAAATGCATATTCTAGAGTTACGTCTAAATTACCATTATTTTTTCCTCCACCTTGAGCTAAGAAACAACTTCCTCCTCCGTTTCCATCTACTAACTTTATAGAGTCTTTTAATAATATATTCATATCAACATCTAAGTCTTTAGATGAACCGTATATTAAATTTACCTTATTTTTATTTATTATACCTGTTAGTACAATAGCACTTTCATTTTCAGTAATTTTAGAGATAACCTTAGATATATATTTAGATGATTTATCATTATATATCCTTTTTATAATATAAATACCATTTACGTTAAGACTTTTATCTATCATATCTTTTATTTCATAGTTTGATATTATCTCTTCTAATTTTTTATTTTCACTTACGAGTTCTTGATTTCTCTCATTTATATTCCTTATGCCTTTTATAACTTCATCTTCACCAGATTTTAAAGATTTACATATATTATCTAAGATTAGATCTCTTTTTAACATATAGTTAATTGCTCTTTTACCTGCATAAAACTCTATTCTCGTATTACCCCTATTTTTTTCCCATCTTTTTATTTTTATCATTCTTAAATCTAATGTTGATTTCGGATGAACTCCACAACATGCATTAGAATCTAAATCTCCAATTTTTACAATTCTTATTTCACTTGACGTATCTGGCAATTCTCTTCTTATCCATATTTTCTTTAAGTCTTTCTTAGCTGGAGTTAGTACCTCAAGTTTAATATCATCCGATATAGCTTTATTGGCATATAATTCAGCTTCTCTTATTTGTTCTTCACTTAGTATTCCTTGTATATCAACAGTACTAGATTCTTGTCCTAAATGAAAAGATACTGTATTTGCCTTAAATAGATTATAAAAACATCCAGATAATACGTGTTGTCCAAAGTGTTGATGCATTCCATCTTCTCTTCTATCCCAGTCTATCTCACACTTAACTTTATGTATCCTTGTAGGCTTTTTTTCTAAAACATGATATACCTTATCTTCTTTTTCATAAACATCTATAACGTCAAAAKARTCAATTTCCCCTAAATCACAAAACTGTCCCCCTCCACCTGGAAAGAAAGCTGTTTTATCTAAAACAACATGAAATTTATTATCTACTTCTTTTATTTCTATGATCTCTGCCGTGAATTCTCTTATGTATTGATCTATATAGTATAATTTATCCATATTATTTCTCCTTTTCTCGGGTTTTAACAGTATTTTACACTATTTACTTAAAAATATAAATATTTTAAGTTATAAAATGGTAATTTTTCTTTAAAATCARCACNNTAATTTTTCTTTAAAATCAACACTTTACTTTATCTAGTTAATATATACTTTCCGAAACTTAATTAAATAAAGCAAAGTGCTATTTTGTATGCTAAAGTTACTTTAAAAATTAAAGTAACCATGTATTAATTATAACAACTTATTTATTTTAAATACTATAATCCCAACTAATAAAATTAAAAACATAATTCCTAAAGTAATTGGATATGCATATTGAAAGTTAAGTTCAGGCATAAATTTAAAATTCATTCCATAAATGCCAGTTATTATTGTAATAGGTGCAGAAATAGCTGTTAGAAGAGTTAATTTAGTTATAAGATTATTAGTCTGTTCAGTTATTTTAGATGAATATATATCAAGTAATTTATCTGCTAATTCTCTAGTTGATAGTGCAAAATTATATAATTTATCTATCCCAAAATCTATACTTTGTAAGTTATCTAAGTTATATTTTTTTATGTCATTATTTTTAATGTATCTGAAATTATCCTTTAATATTCTATCTCCTAAGTATAATAACGGACGTGTATTTTTTACTAAAGTTCTGGTTATTCCTCTTATATAACTTATCTTTAAAATATGTTCATCATTTGTATATTCCATCATTTCGTCTTCTAGATTCAATATCATATCTTCTACTTTTTCTAGATTTTCAAATTCATGTATTATTATATACTTCAATATGAAATAAGTTATTTTAAAAAGGTTTTGATCTATATATGATTGTTTAATTTTAGAGTTATTAATTATTATATCTTTTACATAATTATGTAAAAAATTACTTTCCTCACATACAATTAATATGAAGTTATCAGATAGATACATATTAACTTCTTCTATTTTAGCTTTATCATTAGTAAGCTCACAGGTATTAAGACTTAAGAAATCATAATTATCAAATAAGTCAAACTTTATATTCTCATCAAATTTAAGGCAATCATTAAAGGTTATTTCATCTATATCTAATATATCTTTCAATAAATTAAGTTCTTTAGATGAACTTAAAATAAGATACGTATTGTTTTTATCATAAAAATCCGCTTTAAATGACTCTAAAGCTTCTTTAGTTTTTAAATTTAATATATACATAAATATCACCATTTATATTATTAACTATATAAT
>NZ_CP048741.1:1157794-1157890 GCF_018336475.1 Romboutsia sp. 13368 | reverse complement strand
CTAATAGAAAGAATGGTAAAAAAACTATAGTCCTTGAAMAAGATAATATTGATCCATTAGGAATAAATCCAATTAAAATTCCAAATATAAAACTTA
>NZ_CP048741.1:1155097-1156425 GCF_018336475.1 Romboutsia sp. 13368 | reverse complement strand
GATGCTCCTGCAGTCACATTTACAGTATTAAATTCTTTTAATTTATCTACATCTAAGTCMTTTTTTGTTTCAATTGCAAATGTAGGAACATGTTCTTTACATATATTTACTAATTTTTGAGTATTAGAACTATGCTTTCCACCTATAACTATCATACAATCCACATCAACAGCTAATTCTTTAGCTGCTTGTTGTCTTGTTTTTGTAGCAGAACAAATAGTATTTTTAAATGTTATGTTATCTAGTCTTTTTGATAATTCATTTACTATATTATTATATAGTTCTAAATTTAGTGTAGTTTGAGCAACAACACAATACTTAAAATCATTAGAAAGTTCTAATACATTTAAATCTTCTATAGATTTTATTATAAATGCTGAATTTTTACACCAACCATTTATACCTATAATTTCTGGATGATTTTTATCTCCAATAATTATAATTTTAAATCCATTTTCATAGAATTCATTTACAATAGCATGAATTTTTCTAACAAACGGACATGTTGTATCCACTACATTTAAGTTACTATTATTAGCTTCATCATAAATACTCTTAGATACACCATGTGATCTTATTATCACACTTTTATTATTAGGTATATCTGAAATATTATCTACTGTTACTAATCCTCTTTCTTCATATTTTTCAACAGCTTGTTTATTGTGAATAAGTGGACCTAAAGCATATATGCCTGGATTTTCTTCTAATTCATCCCATGCCATCTTCATAGCCCTTTTTACACCAAAACAAAATCCTGCTTCTTTAGCTATCTTAACATTCATAWRAATTATCACATTTGAGGTATAATTAGATTTATTTAGAGTGTATATAATAGTTTTCCTTAATTATTTCTAATACATTTTGTGAAAGTCTTTCATAATCTTGAGAATTTAACTTTTCCTTATAGTATTCTTCAAAAGATATTGGCTTATCTATATATATAGTTACTCTATTTAATAATTTGTAATTACTTATTATTGATACAGGAAGAACTACAGCTTTACCTTTTATTGCAAACATAGAAAGTCCAGCCTTAGCTTCCCCAAATCCTGGTTCCTTTACCCTTGTACCTTCTGGAAATATACCAACAGCATACCCATCTTTAATTGCTCTAAGTATATTTTTTATAGTTGATACATCTGGTTTATCTCTATTTATAGGAATAACATGTAGTTTTTCTAAAATATATGCTAATGGTTTTATATCAAATAGTTCTTTTTTAGCTACAGCTGCAACTTCTCTGTTTTTTATTGCTGCAGCTAAAAATATCGGATCCAGGTTAGATTTATGATTAGCAGCTACTATTAAATTACCTTCATTAGGTA
>NZ_CP048741.1:1151924-1154935 GCF_018336475.1 Romboutsia sp. 13368 | reverse complement strand
AGATAAAACATAATCTACTACTTTGTCTATAGTTTTTCCAGTAGTATCTATTTCTATAGCATCCTCAGCCTTAACTAAAGGTGCAAATTCTCTATTTGAATCTATTTCATCTCTTTTTATTATATCTTTTATTATTTCTTCAAGATTTACGTCATATCCTTTATTTATTAATTCTTTATAACGTCTATTTCCTCTTTCTTCTGGTGTTGCAACTAAGAAAAACTTATAATCTGCATTAGGGAATACATAAGAACCTATATCTCTTCCATCTAATATAACAGAGCTCATTTTTCCGATGTTTCTTTGTATATCAACCATTAAATATCTTACTTCTTTTATTTTTGCTACATTAGAAACATTATTACTAACTTCCATTGTTCTTATCTCATCTTTTAATATGTTTCCATTTAAATATATATTGTTATCTTTAAAATCTATATCACATTCTTTTGCCATATTTATAACTTCTTCTTCATTATTTATATCTATATTATTTTGAAGACATTTATAAGTTACTGCTCTATACATAGCTCCAGTATCTATATAATTTATATTTAATTTATCTGCTATTAACTTTGCTATTGTACTTTTACCTGCTCCAGCTGGTCCATCTACTGCTATTACTAAATTACTCATATTATTTCTCCTACTATTATTGATTTATTAAGTCTTTTCTTAAGTTTTTTGCTTCATTTAAATAAATGTGTTTTATATCACTTCTAGTTTTTTCAGTATTTATATACATCATAACTCTAATACATTTATTTAAACTTCCTTGTATATATTTTTCTTCAAAATTTAGCATAGGTATATCAGTTATATTTAGAATTTCTCTAATTGCTACAGCTGGATATACTGCATCTAAATCTTTAGTCATAGTAAAACACATACTTATAATATCATCGTTATTTAAATCATTTTTAGATATTATTGTTTCTATTAATTTTGCACTTTCTTTTAATATTTCATCTCTATTATTAGAAGTTACTGTTGTCGCACCTCTTATTGCTAATGTTTTCATATTATAACCACCTATACACTTATTCCAGCAAGATACCCCGTAGAAAAAGCTATTTGTAAATTATATCCACCTGTTTCAGCATCAACATCTATTACTTCCCCTGTAAAGAACAGATTTTTTATTAACTTTGATTCCATTGTAGAAGAGTTTATTTCTTTTACAGATACTCCTCCACTAGTAACTTGAGAAGTTTTTATACCTTTACTTCCATTACAAGTTAACTTCATATTCTTTATAATATCAATTATCTTTAACTCATCTGCTTTTGATAATTCATTAGCTTTTTTATCTGTTAACTCTAGTAAATTAAGTACTTCTTTAAGGAAGTTTTGTGGAAGTAATCCTTTTAAATTATTAATTATATTTTTATTTGGATTTTCTCTTATAACCTTAGATATTTCATCACTACTAGTACTAGGTAAGAAATCTAAAGTTAATTCTAATTCATTTTCATCTATATATTTAGTTATATATGATGAAAACTTTAGTACTGCTGGTCCTGTTATACCAAAGTGTGCAAATAACATATCTCCAATTTGATTTATCTTTTTCTTTTTTATTTTACAGGATATTTCAACATTTTTCACAGAAATACCTTGTAAATTTTTAATAAAGCCTTCTTTAATTGTAAGCGGTGTTAATGCTGGATATATTTTATTTATAGTATGCCCATATTGTTTTAATATTTCATACATCATACCATCAGATCCTGTTTGAGGATGACTTTTTCCACCAGTTGATATTATAACCTTATCAGCAAAAATACTCTGATTATTCTCTGTTCTTACTCCAATTATAGTTTCATTTTCTATTATAAGGTCTATAACTTTAGTATTATATAATATTTTAACCTTATTCTTTTTTAAGTCTGCTTTTAATGTTTCTATTACTTCTTCTGATTTATCTGATTTTGTATATACTTTATGATCATTTTCAGTTTCAATTTTATATTCTAGATTATTGTCTTCAAAGTATGATAATAAATCTTTATTAGTAAAACTATAAAAACTACTATATAAAAACTTTTTATTATTTACAACTTTATCAAAAAAGTCTTCAATATCTCTATTATTAGTTATATTACATCTTCCACCACCAGTAATTAAAAGCTTTCTACCTAACTCTCCATTACGTTCTAATAATATAACCTCATGATTAGMTTTTGATGCGTTAAGAGCAGCCATCATTCCAGATGGTCCTCCTCCAACTACTATAACTTTAGACATGTGTTTACTCCTATTCTAATGCTGAGTTATTTATTTTCTCGTTATTTTTCATATGGCTAGTATCATTCATCTTTATTACTACAGGCCCATAATTTCTACACTCTACTATATTAAGAGCAGTATTATCTTGTTTTATTCTATATATATTCTCCATTCCAGAATTTAAGAACGAAAGTAACATAACTCTAACTGTAACTGAGTGACTAACTAATAAAATATGCTTATTATCATATTTTTCGTTTAACTCTTTTATAAAGTTATCAACTCTATCTTTTATAATATGAAGAGTTTCACCATTAGGTATATCTGCTAAGTGAGGCTGATTTCTCCAAGTTTCATATGTTTTTGCATGATCTTTTTTTATCTCTTCTATTAAAAGACCTTCCCAGTCTCCAAAGCCCATTTCTCTTAAAGCTGGTGTTTCTTCTACATTAATACCTAGTGTATTACCAATAATTTCAGCTGTTTGTACAGCTCTACCTAAATCACTACTATATATAAAGTCTATAGGATATTCCTTTATAGCTTTTGCTAATTCAAGAGCTTGATTTTCTCCTTTTTCAGTTAAATCTGAATTTCCATGACCTTGAGTTTTACCTAATATATTCCAATTTGTTTGTCCATGTCTTACTATGTAAAATGTATTTGCCAATATTATGTCCTCCTCAATTGTATATTATTTATTTTAACTTTCATTCAAAATCTTATTATACCATAAATATGATTTAAATTTATCCTTAAATTATAAAAATAGCATCTCTAGA
>NZ_CP048741.1:1146352-1151903 GCF_018336475.1 Romboutsia sp. 13368 | reverse complement strand
CCTTGAGTTTTACCTAATATATTMCAATTTGTTTGTCCATGTCTTACTATGTAAAATATATTTGCCAATATTATGTCCTCCTCAATTGYATATTATTTATTTTAACTTTCATTCAAAATCTTATTATACCATAAATATGATTTAAATTTATCCTTAAATTATAAAAATAGCATCTCTAGATTATTATAATCATTTGAGATGCTTTTAATTTAATTACTATTTAACATTTACATTAATATTATCATCTGAACCATCAATAACTATATTACATCCACTATATATTTCTCCAGCTATCATCTTTTTAGCAATTATAGTTTCAAGTGTATTGCTTATATATCTTTTTAATGGTCTAGCACCATATACTGGATCATATCCTTCTTTAGCCATTATATCCTTAGCTTCATCAGTTACTTCTATGCCCATATTTTTTTCTTTTAATCTATTTCTAAGTGCATTTACAAATATATCTATTATTTGTTTTATTCCTTCAAGATTTAAAGGTTTAAACATTATTATATCATCAACCCTATTTAAAAATTCAGGTTTAAATCTATGTTTCATTTCACTCATAACTAAATCTTTAGTTTCTTCATTTATATCTTCACCTGATTCTAATAGATAGTGACTTCCTATATTTGATGTCATTATTATAAGTGTATTTTTAAAATCTACAGTTTTGCCTTTATTATCAGTAAGTCTACCATCATCTAGTATTTGTAAGAATATATTAAATACATCTTCATGTGCTTTTTCTATTTCATCAAATAATATTACAGAATATGGGTGTCTTCTTACTGCCTCTGTTAATTGTCCTCCTTCTTCATATCCTACATAGCCTGGAGGAGGTCCTATAAGTCTAGATACTGCATGTTTTTCCATGTATTCTGACATATCTATTCTTATAATATTTTCTTCACTATCAAATAAGTTGTTAGCTAGAGTTTTAGCAAGTTCTGTTTTACCAACACCAGTAGGACCTAAGAATATAAATGAACCTATTGGTTTATTTTCATCTTTAAGACCTGCACGAGCACGTATTACTGCATTAGATACTGCTGTTACAGCTTCATCTTGTCCTATTACCCTTTTGTGTAAATCATCTTCTAATTTTAATAATTTTTCTCTTTCACCTTCAACTAATTTAGCAACAGGTATTCCTGTCCATTTTGCAACGATTTGAGATATTTCATTCTCTGTTACTTCTTCTTTTAATAAAGCATTATCATAACTTTGTTGCATTCTTTCTTCATGTTCTTTTATTTGTGCTTCTAATTTTGGTATTACACCATATTTAATTTCAGCAGCTTTATTTAAATCATATTCTCTTTCAAACTTTTCTACATTCCCTTTAGCTTCATCAAGCTGAGATTTTAAATTCTTTATTTCAAGTATTTGCTTTTTCTCTTTTTCATACTTAGAACTCATTTCATCATTTTTAGATTTAAGTTCTGATATTTCCTTACCTAGATTTTCTAGTCTACTTTTACTTTTTTCATCATTTTCTTTTAATAAAGCTTCTCTTTCTGTTTCTAAAGTAAATAATTTTCTTCTTACAGTATCTAGTTCTGTTGGAAGAGAATCTATTTCACTTCTAATCATAGCCCCAGCTTCATCTATTAAGTCTATAGCTTTATCAGGTAAGAATCTATCTTGTATATATCTATCTGACAGTTTAGCAGCTGCAACTATAGCATTATCATGAATTCTTACACCATGATGTATCTCAAATCTTTCTTTAAGACCTCTTAGTATTGATATAGTATCTGCTACAGTAGGCTCTTCAGCTATAACAGGTTGGAAACGTCTTTCTAGTGCTTTATCTTTTTCTATATATTGTCTGTATTCATCAAAAGTAGTAGCACCTATACAATTTAACTCGCCACGTGCTAGCATTGGTTTTATAATGTTTCCAGCATCCATAGCACCATCTGTTTTACCTGCACCTACTATTGTATGGATTTCATCTATAAATAAGATTATCTTACCATCCGAAGATTGTACTTCTTTAAGTACTGCTTTTAATCTCTCTTCAAATTCACCTCTATATTTAGCACCAGCTATTAATGACCCCATATCTAGTGCATATATTATCTTATCTTTTAATCCCTCTGGAACATCACCACGAACTATTCTTTCTGCTAACCCCTCAACTATAGCAGTTTTACCAACACCAGGCTCTCCTATAAGTACTGGATTGTTTTTTGTTCTTCTAGATAATATTCTTATAACTCTTCTTATTTCTTCATCTCTACCTATAACGGGATCTAACTTATTCTTTTTAGCAAGTTCAACTAAATTAGTACCATATCTAGCTAAAGCTTCATAAGTACCTTCTGGGTCTTGTGTTTCGACTCTTTGATTTCCACGAACTTGTGATAATACATTTAAGAAGTTACTTTTATTTATATTATATTGTTTTAAAATCCTTCCTGTAGCATTATGAGATTCCATATCCATAATAGCAAGCATAACGTGTTCTACACTTATATAAGCATCTTTAAATTCCTTCGATATATCTTCTGCTTTTAATAAAACTTCATTTATTCTTCTTGTAGCAGTTACCCCTTGTGAACTTATTCCTTCTCCATGTATTTGAGGAAGCTTATTAAGTTCTACTTCTATACTATTTTTTAAAGATTCTACCGATACATTCATCTTTTCAAATATATTAGGTATAAGCCCATCTTCTTGATTTACAAGAGCACTAAATAAATGAATAACATCCACTTGTTGATTATGATTTTTTACAGCTATACTGTATGCATCATTTAATGATTTTTGAACCCTTACAGTCATTCTTTCTATATCCATAAATATACCTCCATTACTTTTATCTGAAATATATTATTTATTATGCTAAAATTTCAAAATATTAAAAGTCATTTTCAATTCTATTATCACTCTTATTAGATGAGTGCTAATAACTTTATATAAACTATATAACTATATCTCATATTTGTCAATTAAATTTAAAATTTTTATTCATGAAAAATTTAGTTACTATTCCTTTATTTAAATATTTATCTTATTATNNNNATCTATCTTTAATTCATGTATTTATATAAAAACTTCCAAAGAATATCTAATCCTTATTTGGGTTAAATTATTATTGTAATTTTATTTACAAATAGGAGGATATTATGTCAAAACAAAATGCTAAAAATAAAGCTAGAAAAGAACCTAAGCTACATAAAAATGTAGCTAAATCAAGTTTAGAAATAGGAGAAGAATTAAATATAGAACCAAGATTAAGACCAGCTAAAACTGGTTCTGTAAGTCAAAATACATCAAGACCTATTAAACCTAGAAATAAATAAGTAAATAAAAAAGACTTAAGCTAAATGCTTAAGTCTTTTTTTTATTATGAAATTAACATAAATATAAAGTGGGCAGATATACCTGCACATAATCCACCTATAGTATGAGATAATATTGCTTTACCTGTAAGTTCTCTTGCATTTAATGCATCCATCATACCTACATGAGTACTTAAGTATCCACTCCAACACATACCCATAGCTGTAAATACAGCTATATCATTAGGTGTTATTACTCCATCTTTTATAAATTGAGGAACTAAACTCATTGCAGATCCTACTGCACCTAAAGATGTTATTGGGAAAGCT
This sequence comes from Romboutsia sp. 13368, assembly GCF_018336475.1. Classification (GTDB taxonomy): domain Bacteria; phylum Bacillota; class Clostridia; order Peptostreptococcales; family Peptostreptococcaceae; genus Romboutsia. The sequence continues at coordinate 1,148,277 of NZ_CP048741.1, read as the reverse complement.
ATAGCTTCAGGTGATGTAAATCCAAATAATGGCTCTAGTATAAATCTAAGCTTTTCTCCTATTTTAGGAAGTAATCCAATTCCTTCATATGCAGCTCCTGTATAAACAGCATGACCTGTAGCTGGATCAGTACTTGGACCAAAAGTTAAAAGCATAACTAATGTACATATGATTAATACTCCTGGTATTATTGCAATTCCAAGATCAACTCCACTTTTTCCACCTTCAAGCATAGCATCTAAAGCTCTTTGGAATACACTACCATTTCTTATTACCCTCTCTTCTTTAACTTCATTTGACTCTATATTAGAATTATCTAATTTTGTATCATCTTTGTAGAACTTTTTAGTGAAATGTAACATTATTCTAACACTCACTATACTACCTATTATAGCTGCTACGTTTCCTATTAACGCAGGTAATACATATTCTTCACCTTGAGATATCATAAATGTTGTTACGATAAGCCCCATTCCAAAAGATGTACCCAAATTACATAATGCAGGAATCTGATGTTTTTTAAAGAATTTAGTAAAAGATTTATCTTTACTAAATGATATTATAGCTGGGTTATCAGATAAATAAGTAGTTATAGCACCTGCAATACTTGCACCAGGTAAGTTGTATAAAGGCTTCATAAAAATAGCAAACACTTTATTTAAAAGAGATATAACTCCAAATTCTGAAAGTAATGCACTAAGTGCTCCTGCTAATACTGCCATTGACATTATTAAGAACACTGTGTTTAAAAGCAAATCATGTGCTGTGTTCATTATAACTTTAAACATTATACCAGCACCCATAATATTTGCGATGTAAATGAATCCAAAAAGTAAAATACCTAAAAATATAAATGCTTCTATATTAGAGGCTCTAGTATCGGTTTTTACCTTTCGAATCGAAATGTTATTTTCCATAGATACTCTCCTTTTTTCAAATTAATACAATATACTTTATATTTTTACTATTATATACTAAATTTCGCTAAAAAACATTATTTTTTTAAAAATAAAAGTATATTGTGAAAATTTACCTTAATTATTAATACCCATCTATTAAATAAATTCATAATAAAATGCCTTGTAAATTACAAGGCATTTTATTATGAATTTATTATCTTTTTTTCTCTTATTTTATTCTTCAAAAAGTCACTTAGTTCCTCAATACCTCTATTATCCTTACAAGAAACTTCAAATATCTTTATATTTTTATTTAACATACGAATATCTCTATAAAATTCATTTACATCAAAATTTGTATGGTCTATGATATCTAATTTGTTTAATATAACTACAGATGCACTCTTAAACATTAGTGGATATTTAAATGGTTTATCATTCCCTTCTGTTGTACTCATAACTACTATTTTCATATCTTCACTTAAATCATATTCCATAGGAAATGCTAAATTACCAATATTTTCTATGGCCAAGAAGTCTAATCTATCTATATCTAAGTTATCAAGCGATGTTGAAATCATACCAGCATCTAGGTAACATAATCCACCTGTATTTAGCTGAATAACATCTATATTATGCTTTTCTATTCTCATTGCATCTTTTGCAGTATATAAGTCTCCTTGTATAACAGCCATATTATAGTTTTTCTTTATATTTTCTATTAACTTTTCAAGCAAACAAGTTTTTCCAGAACCAGGAGAACCAAGTAAGTTTATAGTAAATATTTGATTTTCATCTAATAACTTTCTATTTTTATCTGCTAATTCATTATTATTTAAAGAGATATCTTTTTCTACTATTATTTGTTTCATCTAATAACCCCCTTATACTATGTAAATACTATCAAACCTATACTTCATATATATATTTATGTATTGATAATTACCAATATTCTTTTTATTAACTTTAGTAGTATAAATTTATTATTTAAATCTATTTATTTAAAGCTAAGGGATAWTATGATAG
>NZ_CP048741.1:1146075-1146176 GCF_018336475.1 Romboutsia sp. 13368 | reverse complement strand
GTATTTCTCTATTTTTAGGAGATGCATTAAAAGATTTTCTACCTATTAACATTGCAACTTATCTTAGTTTTTTTCTTTTATTAGGACTTGGTATATATAGA
>NZ_CP048741.1:1145676-1145991 GCF_018336475.1 Romboutsia sp. 13368 | reverse complement strand
CTTGTTCTTCAAATTTATGCAGATGAAATAAAAGCAGATTATGATAAGTCTAAATTACTTAGTGCTAAAGAAGCTTTTTATTTGGCAGTAGCTCTTTCATTAGATAGTTTAGCAGTTGGTTTTAGTAGCGGATTAGTATATGTAAATTATACACAGGTTATCTTACTTTGTTTTTTAGTGGGTATACTTTGTTTAACATTAGGCAGTCWTATAGSAAAATATTTTGCCAATATAATAGATATAAATTTATCTTGGATATCTGGTGTACTTCTTATTATATTAGCTATTATGAGAACTTTTTAATTAGCTTATATA
>NZ_CP048741.1:1145221-1145580 GCF_018336475.1 Romboutsia sp. 13368 | reverse complement strand
GGATATTATGATAGTAAAATTAGATATAAATATATATGCTATATAAATAAAAATAAGATAGCTTAATTAAGCTATCTTATTTTAAATATCCAATTATTCCATCTTCTAAGTTATATAATTTATCAAAACCTTCCATAGAAAGTAAATTACAAGCTGTAATACTTCTATGTCCACTTCTACAGTAAATTACTATATCTTTATCATTATAATCTTGTAATTCATCTATATTGTATAATAAATCTTGTAATGGTATATTTATTGAATTTTCTATATGAACTTCTTCAAATTCTTCCTCAGTTCTTATATCTACTAGTAATATATTTTCATTATTTTTTATTAATTCTTTTAATTTATTACTA
>NZ_CP048741.1:1145007-1145207 GCF_018336475.1 Romboutsia sp. 13368 | reverse complement strand
TCCCACTAAAATCACCTCGCCAATTTAATATACTAATTTTATACCCTACTGTCTATATGAATTACCAAAAATTTTTTAATAAAATGAAATAGATAAGTAAATAATATATTATATCAAAATTAAAAAGGAGATATTTATATATGGCAAATTATACTGGTGTTGTAAAATGGTTTGATAATGATAGAGGATATGGATTTATA
>NZ_CP048741.1:1142322-1143717 GCF_018336475.1 Romboutsia sp. 13368 | reverse complement strand
CTTATATCTACTAGTAATATATTTTCATTATTTTTTATTAATTCTTTTAATTTATTACTACTTATATTTTTATATCCCACTAAAATCACCTCTCCCAGTTTAGTATACTATATTTTATACCCTATTTTATAGATAGATAGCAATTTTTTTATATTTATATCTGCCAATAAATATCATTTAAGGTAATAGCAAATTTAAAGTATATTATAAATGCTTATGTACATAAATTAAACCCCTTATAAAATACAAGGGGCTTTGATTATTTTAAGAAACCAGCTTCTTCATTGGTCATAATTTTACTAGATAAACATAACGGGCATTTTATATCTTCCTTAGTGTAATCTATTTCATATATTTGACCACATACAGCACATCTAAATTTACATAAAGTAGTACATTTAGGTTCTTCATTTATACTAATATCTATAATACTAATTTCATTTCCATCTATAATTGCCTTAGTTACTTTTTCTCTTGCACTATTTAATATATTGTTATACTCTTTAATATCTATGTTCATTAAACTTGCACATCTTTTATCAGTATAATTATTTATATCTTTTAACTCTAAAGCCTTAAGTTCAATAGTTGTCAATTCAATTTTCATACTCAACGACCTCCTTATATAGATATATTAATATATGTATATAATTTGGATATTTGTGTATTTACTTATTAATTTTTGTGTATAGACACTTTTGAACTATTTAAACTAATAGCTTCTTCTTGTAAATTATATATAAGATTTTTTAAGTCCCAGTTAATTGATGTTTCTGTTACTGCTGCCATTAATGGTCTTTGAACCTTTAATCTCTTTAAATTATCAGATACAGCACTAATTTTTCTACTTTCTATATTATTAAATATAATAGCTCTACTATTTATTTTTTCTTCACTATCTTCTAATAAGTTGTTATCTAATATATCTTTTATAGTAGTATTTAAGTTATCATTTTTTAATATAATAACATCACGTATCCCTATTAATCTAAATATATTCTTTATTGTCATTAAATCTTTATTATTGAAATTAAATAATAAAGCACATCTTCTATCTCCTGTAGTACTTAATTCTTTTAAATCTTTAAATGTCATATTAAACACATCCTTTCACTTTATAATTACCTAGCATAATCTTACTTAAAACATTTATTTTTAAATTCGTTTATATTAACATTAGCTATAATTATTGCATCTGCTATTTTACCACTTTCTAGTAGGCTTTGCCAATCTTTAAATACATTATTTTCATATTATATCCCCYTTTATTTAGTTATTGTTAAATTTATTATTAAAATTTATCTTTAGTGCATCTTCACAATATATATTAAATTTATCTACAGGTAAGTCTATATCTTTTTCTCTTAATCCATTCTTTAAAATATTTATTGCATC
>NZ_CP048741.1:1139076-1139152 GCF_018336475.1 Romboutsia sp. 13368 | reverse complement strand
CGATCTCCATATTTACTTTTTATCCCCCTATACATATCACTTTACATACCACATAGTTAATATAAAACTTARTATA
>NZ_CP048741.1:1138208-1138287 GCF_018336475.1 Romboutsia sp. 13368 | reverse complement strand
ATTTGCACCTTTCCAATATAGAGCTTTTTTATTTTTCTTTACATACCACATAGTTAATATAAAACCCCAAAATTAAAAA
>NZ_CP048741.1:1137287-1137377 GCF_018336475.1 Romboutsia sp. 13368 | reverse complement strand
GTTAATATAAAACTACTTGAAGTAATTTTAATAGACCAGGAGTTGCCATCTTTACATACCACATAGTTAATATAAAACGCTAATTCAATT
>NZ_CP048741.1:1136671-1136833 GCF_018336475.1 Romboutsia sp. 13368 | reverse complement strand
CGATTAAGTGGTTTTCCTTCTACAATATCATAAGTTACTATAACAAACATATTACCACCATGCTTTCAATACTTTATATCTTTCATCTTTTATAAAGTGCTTAATAMGTTTATAAYATTCAAGCCTAATAAAAGTTCTATACGATACTTTTCTATTTAAATG
>NZ_CP048741.1:1136302-1136542 GCF_018336475.1 Romboutsia sp. 13368 | reverse complement strand
TAAACTAAATATAATTGGGTCAATTATCAATGGTTTAAAAATTTCAGCTATATCTAAACTAAGTGAAAATCTTTTTGCTGAAGGCTCATGTAAAAAACTTATAGTTGGATCTAATTGTGTTTTATATATTTCACTTAATACATTAGTGTACATAATACTGTTACCAAATGACATAAGTGCATTTACTGGGTCTTTTGRTGGTCTTTTTTCTCTCTTTTCAAATTCAAATCCATTTTTTAA
>NZ_CP048741.1:1136023-1136121 GCF_018336475.1 Romboutsia sp. 13368 | reverse complement strand
GATTTTGCTAAATACATTCTTTCATCTTCATCTAAATAACAAGCTGATTGGCATACTAAACTAAATCCAGATACATTTTTCTTTCTTGRGTAATAAGT
>NZ_CP048741.1:1135210-1135296 GCF_018336475.1 Romboutsia sp. 13368 | reverse complement strand
TATCTATGGACATTATTTCACCCTTTTCTTTAGTAAAAATTAGCCACATAGTTAATATAAAAATTTTATTTTAATTAGATTCTATA
>NZ_CP048741.1:1135129-1135197 GCF_018336475.1 Romboutsia sp. 13368 | reverse complement strand
TTCTTCTCCTATAAGAACACCTTTACCTTTTAGTGTTTCACCATTCATATCATATTGATATTCTAAGA
>NZ_CP048741.1:1134584-1134678 GCF_018336475.1 Romboutsia sp. 13368 | reverse complement strand
TTCAATAACTCTATACCTTTGTTTACTATTTCTTCATCATATATAGTTCCTATTCCTTGAGCTTCTTTTGTGTATATAAATACATTTGGAGAAT
>NZ_CP048741.1:1134272-1134364 GCF_018336475.1 Romboutsia sp. 13368 | reverse complement strand
ATATAAATCTTTTAATTGTTCTAATTGATTTTTATCAACATCTATACTAAATGAATTATTTCCAAAACTAAATTTTATCTCTATATCTAAAT
>NZ_CP048741.1:1133831-1134261 GCF_018336475.1 Romboutsia sp. 13368 | reverse complement strand
TCTGCATCTAAGTCTAAATCTACGTCTGCGTCTACATCTGCATCTAAATCTACATCTGCGTCTACATCTGCATCTAAATCTAAATCTGCGTCTACATCTGCATCTAAATCTACGTCTGCGTCTACATCTGCATCTAAATCTACATCTGCATCTACATCTGCATCTACATCTACGTCTGCATCTACATCTGCATCTAAATCTAAATCTGCATCTACATCTGCATCTAAATCTACGTCTGCATCTACATCTGCATCTAAATCTAAATCTGCGTCTACATCTGCACAAAAATCTAAATTTAATTTAAATAAATTTTTTATATRAATTTAAATATTTGGTCTATTGTAGAGAAAGTAAGTTTTTTAGACATAAGTTTAGATAAATCAGTTATTTGTTTTGAATCTTCATAGTTATTTTCTTCTAAATAATCTAT
>NZ_CP048741.1:1133662-1133772 GCF_018336475.1 Romboutsia sp. 13368 | reverse complement strand
CACCTACTCTATCAAATAAAGCATTTATACTTACTCTAAGTGGTAATGTGAAAAAGGCTTTATCTTCATTTATCCAAATAAGTGCTGTTTCAGTTTTTCCCATACCTGTA
>NZ_CP048741.1:1133514-1133613 GCF_018336475.1 Romboutsia sp. 13368 | reverse complement strand
GAACATCTCTCAATTCATTATACTGATTTAATATAAATTCTTCTGTGTATTTTCCAATATGTTTATCACAATCTACCTCTATTAATTCATGACCTGATG
>NZ_CP048741.1:1133246-1133334 GCF_018336475.1 Romboutsia sp. 13368 | reverse complement strand
CATCTAATACTTTTTGTACTAAATTTTTAAAATATTCATCTATAAATTTATCTCTTTCATGATGATATACTATGGCTTGATTTAATAC
>NZ_CP048741.1:1132749-1132850 GCF_018336475.1 Romboutsia sp. 13368 | reverse complement strand
TGAATCTGAGTCTAATAATATTTTTCCATATTTTATATTTTTACCGCAATCAACATAGTAAGTATCTACTTTATTTCATATCCTTTTTTTATCTTTAGATG
>NZ_CP048741.1:1132468-1132599 GCF_018336475.1 Romboutsia sp. 13368 | reverse complement strand
TATCAAATTCTTCTACCTCTGTAAAATACATATCATCTATTCTAAGTAAATCTTCTTTTCTRCCAAGAGATAAGTATTCATTAYTATTAAGTAAACATTCATATATTTGTTGTAAAATTTCTTCTTCTGCA
>NZ_CP048741.1:1132338-1132463 GCF_018336475.1 Romboutsia sp. 13368 | reverse complement strand
ATGAACTATTAAATTTACATTCAGTAACATATGACTATTCATAGGCATCGATGTTATAGTATCTTTTTTATAAAAATAAGTAGTTTTGTAATTATTAAATATACTTTCATAATTACCTTGTATAC
>NZ_CP048741.1:1131835-1131985 GCF_018336475.1 Romboutsia sp. 13368 | reverse complement strand
ATTAGAACTTACTTTATATCCATTTTTATCTCCTTCAACTTTAACTCTTCCTAAGAAAAATGGATTTGCTATATCATACATTCCTCCTACTACAAATAGTGGTGATAAGTTTTCTTGTCTTCCTCTTATATTTCTATTTAGTATTTTTAC
>NZ_CP048741.1:1131658-1131775 GCF_018336475.1 Romboutsia sp. 13368 | reverse complement strand
ATCTATTTTTACTTTTGATAAGTCTATTGTTACTGTATATGTATAGTAGCTTAAATGTTGTTCTATATTCGCAAGGTTTGGATGTTCTCCTATTCTATCAGCTAACCCCTTATTATT
>NZ_CP048741.1:1131406-1131550 GCF_018336475.1 Romboutsia sp. 13368 | reverse complement strand
TGTTTTCATATATCCGAATAAGTCCATCTCTTGTGAATCTTTTATAGTCATATCATCTCTGAATTGTATTGTTCYTTTTGATTTATCTACAACTTGTAAGTTCCAGTTAAATAATTCTGATGCAAGTCTTACTATGTCATATCT
>NZ_CP048741.1:1131027-1131245 GCF_018336475.1 Romboutsia sp. 13368 | reverse complement strand
TTATCATCATTTTTAGCTTCATATTTTTCAGATATTAATCCTGTTATAAATGCATGTCCTATTGATTCAAAATCTAAATCTTTTTCTGACATTATTTCTATAAATACTGATGGTACACTTTTTTCTGCTGACATAAATATTCTTAAAACTGTATCCATAAAGTCTTTTTTATTTCCAACCTTTATTGCATTYAATAATTTRTAAGCTATTCCATTTAT
>NZ_CP048741.1:1130909-1130990 GCF_018336475.1 Romboutsia sp. 13368 | reverse complement strand
ATTTCATGACCTGCATATTTAACTACTTTTAGCTTTTTGTCATTCATTTCATATACCCCTTTCTTATAACTATTTATTAGT
>NZ_CP048741.1:1130704-1130846 GCF_018336475.1 Romboutsia sp. 13368 | reverse complement strand
TATTAATTTATCTTCTTTTAGTAATTTATATAATGTAGGATTAACGTTAAATTCTTTTATTAAATCATTAACTTCTGTTAATGACCTTTCTTTCTTATCTTTTGATATGTTTGACTTAGAGGATCTTATTAAAATATTTTTA
>NZ_CP048741.1:1130192-1130398 GCF_018336475.1 Romboutsia sp. 13368 | reverse complement strand
CAAAATAGCATAAGCTTACATAAGTCACAAATAGAATATGTTGAGTCTTGATTCCAAAACATRTTTTTTGCATTATCATTACTTACACCTAGAGGTGCAAAGTTGCTCTCTGAATARTCATTTATTAAACCTTTGTAAGTACCACACATTTCACAAGTTTCAAGACTATCTAGATATTCTTCTATATCTTCAATAGTTTTTTTTCT
>NZ_CP048741.1:1129979-1130162 GCF_018336475.1 Romboutsia sp. 13368 | reverse complement strand
AATCTTTTCAATAATCTTTATGCTAGCTTTACTTATTCTTTTTGCTGCTAATTCTTTGTTTATGTAGKCTAGTTTTTCAGTTATATATTTTTCTAAAGTTTCTATATTACCTTCATTTAATAAACTTTGTATTTCTCCCAAATAAACTATTGATATTAAATAATCATTGTACATAACATTTTT
>NZ_CP048741.1:1129500-1129582 GCF_018336475.1 Romboutsia sp. 13368 | reverse complement strand
TAATAGTGGTGAAAGTTTTTAAGTAAGCAACTCTCAAACTCAATATAATCTTCATTTATAGTAACTTGATTTTTTACTTCAG
>NZ_CP048741.1:1129425-1129491 GCF_018336475.1 Romboutsia sp. 13368 | reverse complement strand
ATATATTTAAAAAACCTACTATACCCATATTAAAAAACCAATCATTTTTATAAACCCTTAATTTCA
>NZ_CP048741.1:1129034-1129135 GCF_018336475.1 Romboutsia sp. 13368 | reverse complement strand
TTTATGTACTCACTATCTTCTATATTTAAAAACTTTCCATTTTTTGATTTTATACATATTGGAGATAATGCATTAAATATAGTTTCTTCGCTATCTATATT
>NZ_CP048741.1:1128823-1128933 GCF_018336475.1 Romboutsia sp. 13368 | reverse complement strand
CTAAATCTGGAGTACTTATATTTAAAATTACYCTATCTTTAACTATAAAGTTTTCATTTTCAATATCATATCCTTTRACATAWACTGAAAAAGTAAAGTTTTTAGTTTTT
>NZ_CP048741.1:1128725-1128804 GCF_018336475.1 Romboutsia sp. 13368 | reverse complement strand
AGTAATATAATCTGTTGTAATATTCTTCACTAGATTTTTTTATAGCTTCTTTTATAACGCTCATAAATAATGTATTATA
>NZ_CP048741.1:1128447-1128543 GCF_018336475.1 Romboutsia sp. 13368 | reverse complement strand
TACACACATTACATCCCATACTTAAAATCCAACTTTTTATTTCTGTATATCCTCTCATAGTCGCTTTAAAAGTTATAGATTCATCTTCATGTTCTA
>NZ_CP048741.1:1128282-1128419 GCF_018336475.1 Romboutsia sp. 13368 | reverse complement strand
TTCTTTTATAACAACTGAAAATGGATGTTTTATTTTTAGTTTTAAATTTACTTCATCATCTTTATAAATTCCTATACTATTTTGACTGTATTCCTTCCAATTAAAAGTCTTATCAACTTTATAGTTATCCTCTAAAA
>NZ_CP048741.1:1127359-1127974 GCF_018336475.1 Romboutsia sp. 13368 | reverse complement strand
ATATGCTCAAACTCATTTTGATAAATATCATTATTGTATTTTAATTGTTCATTTATCATATCTAATACTGAAATATCTTCTAAACATAAACTAATGTTTGYWGGTATAGCAAGATCTTCATATTATAAATGGTTAAATAGAGTGGAAACTAAAAGAGATAAAGAAAATTCAATTATCATAAAAGAATTAACAAAGATATATGATGATGTAAATGGTATTTATGGTTATAGACGTATGACTATGAACATTAATAGAAATTTAAATAAGCAATATAATTATAAAAGAATCTATCGATTAATGAAATCTATAAATTTACAATCAGTAATTCGAAAGAAAAAGAAAAGATATGTTAAAAGTACACCTCAAATTACTGCCGAGAATGTGTTAAATAGAGATTTTAGCGCAGCTACGCTGAATGAAAAATGGTTAACTGATATAACTGAATTCAAGTTAACTAATGGGACGAAGGCCTATTTAAGTGCAATAATAGATTTATATGATAATAGTATAGTTTCCTATGTTTTGGGGCACTCAAATAACAATAAACTTGTATTTGATACATTTGATTTAGCCATAGAAARAAATCCAARTGCAAGCCCATTATTTCATAGTGAT
>NZ_CP048741.1:1125375-1127302 GCF_018336475.1 Romboutsia sp. 13368 | reverse complement strand
ATTATATACTTATATAGCTCATCTATTTTGTACATAACTAATATTACATATATTTAATTAACTTAGTTTTTATTATTGCTTAGATAAATTAACTATAATATAATTAATAAGTTATACTAAAGTTTTAGGAGGTCTTTTAATGAGATTAAATAACTACATAAGTTCAACTGGACTTTGTTCAAGAAGAGAAGCTGATAAGCTTATTGAACAAGGAAGAGTTACTGTAAATGGAAAAAAAGCACAAGTAGGCCAAACTGTAGAAGAAGGTGATATGGTTAAAGTAAATAATAAGCTTATAAAACCTAAAAATAATAATGTTTATATAGCACTTAACAAACCTGTAGGTATAACTTGTACAACAGAACGTCATGTAAAAGGAAATATCATAGACTATGTTAATTATCCAGAAAGAATATTCCCAATAGGAAGATTAGATAAGCCATCAGAAGGTCTTATACTTTTAACTAATGATGGAAGTATAGTAAATAAAATACTTAGGTCTGAAAATAAACATGAAAAAGAATACAAGGTTACTGTTAATAAAAATATAACTCCAGAATTTATAAATGGAATGTCTAACGGTGTTCGTATATTTAATCCTGTAACTAATAAATATGTAACTACTAAAAAGTGTGTTGTTACAAAAGTTAATAATCGTACATTTAAAATAGTTTTAACTCAAGGTCTAAATCGTCAAATACGTAGAATGTGTGAAGTATTTGGTTATTCAGTTGAAAAACTTCAAAGAGTTAGAATAATGAACTTAACATTAAAAAATATACCTTATGGTAAATGGAGAGTTCTATCTAAAAATGAGGTATCTGATTTAATTAAATAAATATATTTAATTTTCAAAATTATATATATATGATATACTTGTTATAAAAATCTAAAATTTAATATAGGGAGGAATACTTTTGTCGTTTTTAATTTTAATAATAGGATTTGTATTACTTATAAAGGGAGCAGATGTATTCGTTGAAGGAGCTTCATCAATAGCAAAGAAGTTTAACGTACCTTCTATGATTATAGGATTAACTATAGTTGCTATGGGAACAAGTGCACCAGAAGCTGCTGTTAGTATTACATCATCTTTAGCAGGACAAAATGATATGAGTGTTGCTAATGTTGTTGGATCAAACTTTTTCAATATTCTTGTTGTTCTAGGAGTTTCATCTATCATAGCTAAACTTCCAGTTCAAAAAGATACTATAAAGAAAGATACTCCATTTTTAATATTAGTTAGTGCACTTTTATTAATATTTGGAATTAACTTAAACATAGGAAGAGTTGAAGGTTTAGCGCTTTTAGCATTATTTACTTATTTCTTAGTAAATACTATAAAATCAGCTAAGAATGCTTCAGAAAGTGATTCTTCAGAAACTGGTGAAACTGCTATCGCAATAGAAACTACTAGTGAAATATCTCTTCCTAAAACTATACTAGTATCTCTTGTAGGTATAGTAGGTATAGTAGTTGGTGGAGATATGGTTGTTGATGCAGCTACATCTATTGCTACTTCATTTGGTATGAGTGCTAACTTAGTTGGACTTACAATAGTTGCAGTTGGAACTTCTCTACCAGAGTTTGTAACATCTATCGTAGCTATAAAAAAAGGTGAAACTGAAATAGCTATAGGTAACGTTATAGGTTCAAATTTATTTAACATACTTCTAGTTTTAGGATTAGCAGCTGTAATAAACCCAATATCAATGAGTATGTTAGCTTTCATAGATATAATATTTATGGTTTTAATAACAATATTACTATATGTATTTATGAAAAATAAAAGTTCTCTTGTTAAAAGCCAAGGTATAATATTAGTAGTTTTATATATAGCTTATATGGCTTATACTATAATGAGATAATTTATAACCTGATAGTTTTACTATCAGGTTTTTTATTTTAAATTTTAGATTATATAAAA
>NZ_CP048741.1:1124493-1125363 GCF_018336475.1 Romboutsia sp. 13368 | reverse complement strand
TTAATTTTAAATATTTAGTATAATACTAGATATGAATAAATTCCAAATTTATCAAAAGGTTTTGAAAGGAATATAATTATGACAAAGAAAACAGTAGTTATAACAGGCTCATCTAGAGGTATTGGACGTGCTTGTGCTATATTATTTGCAAAAAATGATTACAATGTAATTATAAACTATAATAAATCAAAAGAATTAGCAGAAGAACTTTTCAATGAGTTAAAAGAAGAAGGATACTCTGTAGATATATTTAAAGCAGATATATCTAATAGRTTTGAAGCTAATTCACTTATTAATCATTGTATAGGAAAGTTTGGAAAAATAGATGTATTAATAAACAATGCAGGAATTAGCCAAAATAAACTTTTTACAGATATAACAGATGAAGACTGGAATGAAATGATGGGTGTCAACTTAAATGGTATTTTTTATACAACTCAAAAAGCTCTTCAGTATATGTTACCTGAATGTAGTGGTAAAATAATAAATATATCATCTATATGGGGAATGGTTGGAGGTTCTTCTGAAGTTCACTACTCTACATCAAAAGCTGCAATAATAGGAATGACTAAGGCCTTAGCAAAAGAACTTGGTCCATCTAATATTCAAGTTAACTGTATAGCTCCCGGGGTTATACAAACCGATATGCTAAATGGAATAGATGAAGAAATCTTAGAGATGTTAAGAGAAGAAACACCTTTAATGAGACATGGAACTGCTGATGATATAGCAAATTGTGCATTATTCTTAGCTAGTGATAAAGCAGACTTTATAACAGGACAAGTAATAAGTCCTAATGGTGGTTTTGTTATATAGCATTATTATAGAAAAAATACCTAAGTATATTTATATTTAATACTTAGGTATTTT
>NZ_CP048741.1:1121674-1123094 GCF_018336475.1 Romboutsia sp. 13368 | reverse complement strand
AAATWYYWMAGWMYMTTTATATTTAATACTTAGGTATTTTTAGTTATTATATAGTAGTTATACTTACTATAGGTTTTCTTAACATATAGTCCTTATCTACTTTTATATCTAATTTAAGTTTAACTATTTGTCTTGCATGTGGAGCTGATTCTATAGGTTCCCCATCTTCATTGTACATTTCTAGTATATTAGCAAACATTGTTTCTTTGTATGGTCCTATAACTTCAACTTTATCTAACACATTCATTTTATTTCTTTGCTCTACTATATAAAGGTCATTTTCTGCATCATAATCTCTAACTATACCAACAAAGTCATAGTTTCTAATGTATGAAGCACTTTCATAGTTATGAGCTTTATCACTTGGTCTATCAAAATAGAATCCTGTACTGTAATCTCTATGGCTACCTTTCTTTAATTCTTCTAACCATATTGGATTGAATTTCCAGTTTTCTGGATCTTCATAATATGCATCTATAGCCATTCTATAAGCTCTAACTGTTGTAGCAACATAATAAGCAGTTTTCATACGTCCTTCTATTTTAAAACTTGTTATACCACACTCTATTAATTGTGGAACGTATTCTATCATACATAAATCCTTTGAGTTAAAGAAGAATGATGAGTCTATTCCATTTATAACTTCTTCATATTCTCCATTTTCATTTTCTTTAACTAAGTTGTACTTCCATCTACAAGGCTGAGCACATGATCCTCTATTTGCATCTCTTCCTGTAGTATAGTTACTTATTACACACTTTCCAGAATAAGACATACACATAGCCCCATGAACAAAGGCTTCTATATCCATATCTTCTGGCACATTATCTCTTATAGCTCTTATTTCATCAAAAGATAACTCTCTTGCTGTAACAACCCTTTGTGCACCTTGTTCATACCAAAACTTAGCTGCTACAGAGTTACTAGTACTTGCTTGTGTACTTATGTGTACTTCCATATCAGGTATTGTTTTTTTAACTATTGAGAATACTCCTGCATCACTTACTATAACAGCATCTACTCCTATTTCTTGAAGTTGTAAAAGATATGGAGGAAGTTGTTCAAGTTCTTCACTTCTAGGTATTATATTTATAGTAACAAAGACATGTTTTCCTAATTTATGAGCAAACTCTACTCCTTCTTTCATATCTTCTATAGTAAAGTTTTTAGCGGCAGATCTCATACCAAATATCTCTCCACCTATATATACAGCATCTGCTCCATAAGTAAAGGCTATTTTTAATCTTTCTAAATCACCTGCTGGTGCTAATAATTCTATCTTTTTCATGTTGTCTCCTTTATCTACTTATACTTTTATAATAAGTTATATTACCCAATTATAATTCATATAAAACTTTTTCATTATATCATTACTTTTTTAATACTTCAATACTTTCTCAGTATGTATTTAAATATATAA
>NZ_CP048741.1:1120952-1121645 GCF_018336475.1 Romboutsia sp. 13368 | reverse complement strand
TAATCTTGAATAAACAACTTTTTTACTTAKARAAAAAAATTAAATCATTCTCTTAGTAATAGAAGCAGAAATCGGCATCAACGCAGAATTGATTACGGCTAAGAAGTCCACCATAAGATATTGTTATATAATTCATTTGTGAATCTAATACCTTATTTATTATTATCTTATATCCATCTACATCATATAAATTGTCATTAGCATTAGGCTCATCTAGCTCTATATCTATTTTTGCATCTGATGTCATAGTTATACATCTAGTACGTATTCTTATACATTCTTTATCACTGTTTTCTAGTAATTTATCTAATTCTCTTTTAGCTTCATTAGTTATTAATATATTCATTTCCATTTTTTCCATGTTTAAGTCTCCTTAATGTTTAATTTCTTTTTTATAATATCATTTTTAATAAAAAATAGGTAGACTTATATCTACCTATTTTAAAAATTATTTTTAATAACTATCATTTTTATTTTCCACAAAACTTGGCTGTAGTTTATTAAAACTATATAGTTTTTGTGTTTTTACAAGTATTATAAATATAGCAAAAAGTARTATACCTTTAAATATACTTGATATACTTATACTCCACCATACTCCATCAAGACCTAATAGGTTAGGCTTTGATATTAARWARGCMAWAGRWAYTCTACTTCCAGTTAAAATTATACTAAGTAACGAAGGAATTAATG
>NZ_CP048741.1:1119636-1120933 GCF_018336475.1 Romboutsia sp. 13368 | reverse complement strand
GGCACCTGTTATTACTATTTCAATGCACATAAATAGCTGAGAGTATCCTAAGATTTTAAGATAGTCTGTTCCTTTTAGTATTGCTTCACCTTCATTTATAAATATTCTAAATATGTATTCTCCTAAGAATACTAAAACAAGTGTGTTTATAGTTCCTACAATTAAGGCTATTAAAATAGTTATTTTACATCCACGTTGAACTCTATCATAGTTATTTGAACCGTAATTTTGACCTACGAAGCTAGATAATGCAACTGCTATACCTTCAGCAGTCATCCATGATATAGATTCTATTTGAGAACCTACTTTTTGAACTGCCACAGCTACTGGTCCAAAGGATGCAACTACTACTCCTAAAGTCATAGAAAATAGTGTAAATAGTCCACTTTGTAAGGCAACTGGTATACCTAGTTTATATAGTACTTTGTAGTAATCAAAGTTTATATTTTTAAATAGTTTTATTTTAAAGTATACTTCTTTATTTTTTAAGATTTTAAATATAAAGCAAGATGTTACAACTATTTGTGCAAATACTGTTGCAATTGCAGCACCTGCTACTCCCATACTTGGTATTTTTCCAAATCCAAGTATTAATATTGGGTCAAGTATTATATTAGTTACAAGTCCTATAGCATTTATTCTAAATGGTGTTTTACTATTTCCCATTCCATTAAATATAGAAGTAAATACTGGATTTATAAAATAAAATATCATACCAATAGCAACTATTACTAAGTATTCTTTTGACATAGAGATTACATTTTCATCTCCGAGTCTGAAAAATCCTATTAATTGGTCTTTGAATAATATAAGAAATATTGTATATATAATAGAAAGTATTATATTTATTTCTATTGCTGATTTTATGTATAGCTTTGTGTCATTTACATTATTTTGACCAATACTTTGAGCAACTTTTACTTCTGCTCCTACTTTTGAAACATTTATAAATGCCATAGCAAGCCAAGTAAAAAATCCTGCAGTCCCAACTGCTGCTACTGCACTACTTCCTGCTTTTCCAACCCAAATCATGTCAATCATGTTATAGGCCATTTGGATAAAGGAAGTAGCCATAATAGGAAGAGCTAGCTTTATTAGCTTTTCTGTTATTCTTCCTTGTGTTAAGTCGATTCTATCGTTCATTTTCTCACCTCTCATTATATTTATATATTCCACTATTTATTATATATCTTATTTGTATATTTACAATATTTTCGTATTAATCCTATATATGTATATTTAAGTAATTTTTTTAAATACTCTATAATGAARTAAAAAAATGGCATTAATTAATGCC
>NZ_CP048741.1:1115508-1119630 GCF_018336475.1 Romboutsia sp. 13368 | reverse complement strand
TATATGTATATTTAAGTAATTTTTTTAAATACTCTATAATGAAATAAAAAAATGGCATTAATTAATGCCATTTTTTATATACTATAATTCAAAGTAATATTAATTTTGAGCAACGGATGTTACCGAAATGTTTCGCCAACACGTTGCTCAGAGCGGTAGCGAATTTTTATTTTTTAGTATTTTTTACCCTTACAAAATATTTTGTATGAAGTAATTCATGAGCTTTATGGCTCATTGGGTAATCTAGGTATTTATCATATATAGCTTGAACATGAGGATTTTCATTTGACACTCTAAGATTAAGTGATCTATCTATATCATTTAATCCTTCAGCTCTTTGTTTTAGTGTTTCAACTCTTTTCTTAGCTTTAGGTTGACCACCTCCACCTACACATCCTCCTGTACATGCCATTATTTCTATAGCATGATAGAATTCTTCTCCAGATCTTATTTTATCAAGCATTTTTGCAGCTTCTCTAAGACCATGAGCAACCCCTATTCTAAGTTTAAGATTCCCTACTTCTACATCACAACTTCTAAATCCATCAAATCCTCTAAGTTCGTGGAATTCTACTTTTTCTAGTTTTTGTCCTGTCATTTTTTCAACTGTCATTCTAGTGGCAGCTTCTATAACTCCACCTGTTCTACCAAATATTATACCTCCACCAGTATATTCACCCATTATTGAATCTATTTCTTGATCTTCTATTTCATTTAAGTTTATACCTGAATCTTCAAATATTTTTATAAGCTCATTAGTTGTTATAACATAGTCTACATCATAGTTCATACCTCTTGAAAATTCAGGTCTAGATGCTTCATACTTTTTAGCAATACAAGGCATTATGGCAACACATATAAGACTGTCTCTTGGAATACCTTTATCTTTTGCCCATAAGTCTTTTGCTACTGTTGCAAAGATTTGCATAGGTGATTTTGTAGATGATGGAACATCTAGCATATCTGCATAATTTTGTTCTATAAATTTAACCCATGCTGGACAACAAGAAGTAAGTATTGGAAGCTTAACATCTTTATCTCCTGCTAAATGTTTTTCTAATCTTTGTTGGAACTCAGTTGCTTCTTCCATTATTGTTACGTCTGCTGCCCAGGTAGTATCAAATACATAATCTACACCTAATTTTCTAAGTCCTGAAGCGATTTTTTTCTCAACATTTGTACCAGGTTCAAATCCAAATACTTCACCTATAGCAACCCTTACAGCTGGAGCCATTTGAGTTATAACTAATTTATTTGGTGTAGCTAAATCTCTTAAGAATTTAAATGTATTATCTCCTGCTGTTATAGCATTTACTGGACATGCTGATACACAAGCACCACAGTGAGTACATCTTGTATAATTTATGTAATGTTGTTCTTTACGTTCTCCATCTATGCAATCTACAGGACATGCTCTTTTACATGCACCGCATCCTATACATCTATCTGTAATAGTAAGTTTTGTAAGGTGATTACATTGTGATGTTTTACAGATACTCTCCTCTATATGTTCTTCGATTTCTCCATAGAAATTACCTATAATCTCTTGTATTATATTATTACTTTGATTTAATTTTTCTTTTATTTCACTAGATAATCTTCTTAGTAAATATATATCACGCATATTAGACCTTCCCTTACTTATACGATCTAATACCCTCCAAATTCTATATACCTCTTCTTTAACTTCTAAGTATTTATTATATATTTCACTTTTATTATCATCTTCTATTTTACCTATTAAATAGTTTACATAGAAAGTTGCATATTGAACTATACAGTCTTCTTCAGATAATATTATAATGCTTCTACTACTATTTTTATCAAATAAATTAAAGTCTAAAACTTTATCTAAGCTATCTTCGATTAAAAATCCACCAAATGGAATTCCAAGTTGTGCTGCTTTAAATTTCTTTTTGTTTAATATGCCCCCACAAATATCTATTATATCATTAAGTGTTGCATTTTCTGGCACCTCTATTATTCCTGGTTTGTTTATTTTTCCAGATACTGCAACTTTTCTTTTTCCCTCTTCTGTAATTTGTTTTAACTCTTCTTCCCCAAAAACAGAAAATACAGATCCTAGAGAACTTTGGATAAGCGTAGTTTTTTTATCTGACATATGATTAACTCCTTATTTATAATTTTTATCCCTTTTAGTAGATTTAATATCCTAATATACTTTGTTATTTTAATATCCTAATATACTTTGTTATTTTAATAAACAATATATACATTATTTTGGACAAATATAAAAAAATAATAAGCCTATAGACCTATTATTTTTTTATTACTTTATTTCAATTTTAATCTTTATCTACAAACWTNCTTTATTTCAATTTTAATCTTTATCTACAAACATAAGTATTTCCATCTATAACTTGAACAGCTCTTAAACCAGGTGGGTTACCTATTACATATAGAGTATATATTTTGTCTTCATTTAATGTTACCTTAAGTGGTAGTACAACACTTTTATCACTATTTAATACAATATTTATATTATACGTTCCAGGATTTAAATCAACATAATCTGTTCCTTCTCTAAACTCTATGTCTTCAAATAATGTGTCACCATTAACAACTATATCTACTCCAGGTGCAGTTGGTGATAAATGTATTATTCTAACCGCACTATATCTTTGAGATGGTGATTTTGTTATTTTATCAGGTATTACTAATAAACTTAAATCATTTAAATCTCCAGTAGCAGCTACTGTAAATATTTGTTGTGATGGTATATCTACCATTTGATTTATGGCAGGTTGATCTGTTTCTCCTGAAGCATATATAGCAATATTATATTCACCTTCATCTAAATATATATAATTAGTAAAATCACCAAATGCTAAATTAGTAAAAACCATTTGACCATTAACATACACATCTACAGCTTGAACATCAGGTACAGCATGAAAAACTCTTACTAAGGAACTATTATTTTTCACTTCAAAGCAATCCATATTATATCCCCCTATTTAAACATTTAAATCTTTTTTATAATATGTTATTTCTATTAATTGTGTTCCTTATATAAAGTTTTGTACTACTTTCTTATATTAACTATGTCTAAAACTCCATAGGTATTAATTTATCTTCGCTATTTCTTGCTATAGCGTATAATGCATCAGATAATCTATTTATATATTTTATAAGAAGTGGATTTATATCTTCTGTCTTACTAAGAGATACTATAATTCTTTCAGCTCTTCTACATATAGTTCTAGCAACATGTAAATGTGCTGAAGCCAATGATGTTCCAGGGATTATAAATGAATCTAATCCTTTTGACTCACTCATAAATTTATCTATTATATATTCTAAGTTTTTAATATCTTCTTCACTAACTATCTTTTTTAATTTATCACTATCCTTAGTTGCTAGTTCAGCACCTATGTAAAATAAGTCTTTTTGAATATTAAATAATACATTTCTAGTGTATTCACTTACATAATGCATACATAGACCTATATATGAGTTTAATTCGTCTATTGTTCCATATGAATCTACTCTTATACTATCTTTATCAATTCTACTTCCATCATATAATGATGTTTGACCTTTATCACCTGTTTTTGTATATATATTCATATTAATTCCACCTTTCTATATTAATATCCAGTATTTTATTATTAATCAAACTTTAAAGTATACTTCTTAACTTAGTGTCAATAATGATGATATCAAATTATATTATCATTATAAAGATTTTTCATCCCATATGAAAAGGCAGATTATACTGTCTTTTGATTTTGACTAAGGAGTATTATATGAAAAATAATTTAAACTATTTAAAAAACAACCTAAATTTATATGGATATACTTTACTTAAGGTAACAAATAATAAAATACTTATATTTAAATCTTTTTATAAATACACTAAGTGCATATATATATCATCTGTAGATACATCTATCGAGGTTAAAATAGACAAAGTATTTGATTCACAAATATATCCTGAGTATATAGAAAGACTTATGATTACTAAAAGATGTTTTGATAGTATCTATGATTCTTTAAAATATATTCAAAGAAATATTATTGTATAATAAAGTTTAATTTATACAATATAACTATTTTATTAAAGTTAACGTAAATTATAAAAGGATTATAACTCATTTA
>NZ_CP048741.1:1115337-1115485 GCF_018336475.1 Romboutsia sp. 13368 | reverse complement strand
ATTTTGGCTATGTTTTAACACAATGTTGAAATTAGATAAATTTTGAATAATAAAAAATCAAGAGCTGTATTTGCTTATTCATACAACTCTTGATTTAGTTCGCATTATATTAAAATTGTGAAATATCTGTATTTATTTTTTATATTAT
>NZ_CP048741.1:1114363-1114590 GCF_018336475.1 Romboutsia sp. 13368 | reverse complement strand
AATTATATATTAAAATGATTAGGAGGGAGTTTATGGATAGGAAAAAAGGTAGCCATAAAAATRATAYTAATCAAACTAAAGATAATATATATAGATATACACGAAAAAGTACGGAAAAGCATATAAAACGAATTAATAAAATGATGAGATCCGAAGAAAAGATTACATTTAAAAATGGTTATAAATATTTATGGTCATTGATTGTTTTAGGAATAAACTGGATGGTT
>NZ_CP048741.1:1110383-1112684 GCF_018336475.1 Romboutsia sp. 13368 | reverse complement strand
TATTTAAATATTTATTAACTATTATTATATATTTTTATAATCATTAATACTTAACTCATAAATAAATCTATTATATCATCTTTAGATAAATTCTTTAGTGTATAGCTATTATCTAAATTTCCATTTATTATATCTTCTATAAGCTCTTTTTTAGTTTCTTGTAAATTTATGACTCTTTCCTCTACTGTATTTTTTGCTATAAGCTTTATTACATTAACTACATTTTTCTGACCAATTCTATGAGCTCTATCACTTGCTTGGTATTCAACTGCTGGATTCCACCATGGGTCAAAATGAACTACTATGTTTGCACTTGTTAGGTTTAAACCTGTTCCTCCAGCTTTTAAAGATATTAAAAATACTTTATCATCATTATTATTAAACTCTTCTACTAACTTTACTCTATCTTTTGCATTAGTTTTACCATCTAAGTAACTATATAGTATATCTTCTTCTTTTAGTCTATTACCTATAACCTCTANTACTTTTGTAAATTGAGAGAATACTAATATTTTATTATTACCAGAGTCATTTATAATATTAATTAAAATATCTAGCTTGGAGTTTCTACCTTGGTAGTTTTTAACCATAAGCTCTGGTGATAAACATAGCTGTCTTAGTTTTGTTAAATAAGAAAATACAGTTATATTATCTTGATTGTTTTCTTTTATTTTTTTAGTTATAAGATTTACATATCCTTTGTAAGCTCTTTTATGTTCTTTTTCTAAGTCTATTATAAGTTTTTGTTCTATTTTATCTGGTAATTCTGTTATAACTTCTTTTTTAGTTCTTCTTAGTATAAATGGCTTTATAAGATTTTTAAGTTCTATAAGGTTTTTATCATTATTTATAAATGTACTTTTAAACTTTGATTTATTATATAAGTATCCTGGCATTATAAAGTCAAAAATTGACCAAAGCTCCATTAAGTTATTTTCTATAGGTGTTCCCGTTAATGCAAATCTAACATTAGCATTTACTTTCTTTATAGCTTTTGTAATTATTGCATCTGGATTTTTGATATTTTGAGCTTCGTCTATAATACAGTAATCAAAGTTTATATTCTCATATTTGTCTAAGTCATTTTTATAGGTTGTATAAGTAGTTAGTATAACATCATAGTTACCTATATTTTCTAGTATTTTTTCTCTTTCACTTTTTACTGAATGTAAAACACCTACTTTTAATGTTGGAGCAAATTTTTCTAATTCATTTTTCCAGTTATAAATAAGAGCTGTTGGTGTTATTACTATACTTTTTTTACCTTCATTAGATAATAAGAAAGTTATTGTTTGTATAGTCTTACCAAGACCCATTTCATCTGCAAGTATTCCTCCAAATTTGTAGTTTGATAGTGTTTTAAAGAATTCAAATCCATTTACTTGATAGTCTCTAAGTGCTGCATTTAAGCTTTGAGGAACTTCATACTTTTCATTTTTTACTTTATTAAACTTTTTAACTACATTAGATACATACTTACTTCCGTTTATAAAGCTTAAGTCTTCATCTTCTATAAGCTTTTCTAAATATATAGCTTTATTATTCGGTATTTTCATATTATCAAAGTCATTGTATATGTTTAATATATCTATTAATTTAAAAGCTTGTTCTAAGTCATTTTCTTTTAAATCTAAATAAGTTCCATTTTTCATTCTGTATAGCTTGTTGTTATCTTTATATGAGGCAAATATATCTCTGTATTCATCTTTATCTACATCTTTTATATCTAAATTCATTTTCATATATCCATTTCTTGATTGAGATATATCTAAGGTTATACTAGGGTTTATGGTTATATTTTCATCATTATATTCATTAGAGCTTTTATTATTTAATTTTTCTAATCCAGTTAATACTGTGGCTACTATATGAGCACATATTTGAGGTTTAGTGTTTGATAATAAGCTATGACAATCACAACTCATGTTTGATATTACTCTTGTTTTTGTATTTATGCTTATCATCGAAGTATAATCTTTTCTATGGTTTTCATCTATTACAGTTGCATAAAAGGTTATATCATCATTATTTTTATTTGAGTAATCATTTATAACTAGATTTCTTTTAAAGAAAGAGAATCCTGTATTAAATTTATTTTTATCTGTATGTGATTTTATTATTTCTTCTATTATATTTGAGTACATTTTTATGTCCTTTCATTTTTAGGGTTAATATTTATTATACTCATAATTTTAGAATTTAGATAGGTGTTGTATTGTAAAGCTAAAATTCGCTACGCTCATTTCGCCAATGATATGACACTCGCTACCGCTTCGGTCATATCCATTGCTCAAAAATTTA
>NZ_CP048741.1:1108297-1110351 GCF_018336475.1 Romboutsia sp. 13368 | reverse complement strand
GCTTTTATAATATTAATTAGATGAAGTAACTAACATACCTGCTATTTTTTTACCTAATTCTAGGCACTCTGTACAATCATCTTCTAAAGCTTCACGTATTATAAGACCATCAAACATTACATCACATCCACAGTCTTCCATTCTCTTAGTCCAGTCTCTCATCCATTCACCATCACCCCAATCATAAGATCCGAATAATACTGCTTTTTTTCCTGAAACCTTACTAGATATACTTTCTATGAATGGTTCAAATTCACATTCTTCTAATACTTCTGCTCCCATAGCTGGGCACCCTAATATTATTATTTCTTCATTATTAAATATATCTGAATCAGCATGAGCTACATCTATTACTTGAGCCTCTGCTCCATTTTCGTTTATCCCTTGTGCTATTAAGTTTGCCATTTTTTCAGTGTTACCTGTCCCTGACCAATATACTATTTTCATTCCTTTTCCTCCCTATTTGTAATAATATGTATTATTTGATAATAATTATCRTTTTCTTTAAYTAAATAATATCTCTATTTTTTATTAATGTCAACTAATTTTATNNNATTTTTTTATTATGTTCATATAATCCACACCTTACCTATGTTTTTTATTAACCTTTAATTTAATTCTATTTTTTCTTTTTATAANNNNTATCTCTATTTTTTATTAATGTCAACTAATTTTATAAAAAAATATAAAAAAACTAGAGATAGATTTTTTATATCATATCTCTAGCTTTATATCTTAACTATTTAAACATAGCCTTATATTCTTCTTCATTTTTAGGAGCTACTATTTCTCCGCTTTTTAATTTTTCAGTGTGTTCATTTACTAAATCTAGTATTTCTTGAGAAACTAAGTTTTTAGTAGTATCTGGTATTCCAACTGAATTATCTTCTAAGCCATAAACTGTAGTTGTTCCACCTTCGTATACACCTTCTACATATGATTTAACTGTTTCATATACACCTACGTCAACTCTTTTTATTGCTGAAGTTAATACATTTTCTGGAGCTAAATCACTTTGGTCTCTATCAACACCTATTGCATATTTTCCAACTTCTTTAGCTGCTTCTATAGCACCTGTTCCAACATCTCCACCACAAGTAAATACTATATCTGCATTATTAGAGTACATTTGGTTAGCTATAGCTTTACCTTTTGCTTGATCTGTAAATGAGTTAGCATATTGAGCTTGTACTTCAGCCTCTGGGTTAGCTGCTTTTACTCCTGCCATAAATCCATATTTAAAAGTATCTATAACTGGTAATTCCATACCACCTATAAACCCTACATTGTTAGTTTTAGTCATTTTACCTGCTACTAAACCTGCTAAGTATGCAGATTCTTGAGCGTTGAATAATATACTTTTTACATTATCTTTACCTGTTAATTCTTCATCTACTAATACAAATTTTTGTTCTGGATATAAATCAGCTGCTTCTTCTATAGCTGGAGCTAATTTCATACCTACACCTAATATTAAGTCTACACCTTCATCTGCTAATGTTTCTATATTTGTTGCATAGTCTGAATCTTGCTTTGATTCTAAGTACTTAACTTCTACACCTAATTCTTTTTCAGCTTTTTGAAGACCTTCCCAAGCACTTTGGTTAAAACTTTGATCGTTTACTCCTGCTACGTCTGTTATCATTGCTACTGTTATAGTATCATCTGATTTACTTTCCTCTGTAGTTGAACATCCTACTAATAGTGATGCTGATACTACTGTTGCCATTGCTAATGTTGTTAATTTCTTAAATGTCATCTTTCTAACCTCCACCGATGATGTTTCCAAAGTTAAAAGATATTTGTAATAAAAAATCCTTTTACCAAAATAGATAAAAGGATAGTTAGTTCATTTATATTTATTTAAACTATTCAAATATCTTTTTAGTCTCTCTGGACCAAATTAAAGTCTTTTGTTTTTCTTTTAATTATTATTACATATTTTGTTTATTTATGTCAATATTTTTTTAATTTTTCATTTTTTTACATTTTAATATAAATAAAGGACCTATATATAGGTCCTTTATTATTTTTTATTCTATTAAATATTAAAC
>NZ_CP048741.1:1106267-1107875 GCF_018336475.1 Romboutsia sp. 13368 | reverse complement strand
TTTTTTTAATTTTTCATTTTTTAYATTTTAATATAAATAAAGGACCTATATATAGGTCCTTTATTATTTTTTATTCTATTAAATATTAAACAAAGTAAAAATTTATATTATTTAACTAAACTAACCATTCCTAAATCCATAAATACTTTATGCATCTTTTCATTATCTATATTTAATGCTAAACTATCTAGTTTCATATTTTGTATTTCTTCTATATCAGTTTTTATAGTTGCTAACTTTTTACTTATAATTGCATCTTCTTTATATAATAATAGGTTCTTTAAAGGAGACCTTTTTATACCTAAGTTATCCTTAAAGAATGTTAAAAGTTCTTTTTCTTCATCTTTGCTTAAGTTTTCTATATTTTTATAGATTTCTTCTATAGAGCCATAATGTGCTATAAGTGGTCTAGATGAAGTTGGACCAACACCCTTAACTCCTTTTATGTTATCTGATTTATCTCCTTCTATAGCCTTTGCATCTATAATTTGGATTGGTTCTATTCCTTTAAAGTGTTTAACGTACTCTGGTGTATATTCAAATATTCCACTTGGAACATCAATAGCCTTTTTGTCTATACCTATTTCCTTATACATATCATCTGCCTTACTTGTTACCATCCATAATTTAGTATATTCTGATACTAATTGAATATAGTCTTCATCTTTTGTGTGTAAGTATATAGGTATATCTTTTTCAAACTTTTTAACTAAACTACCAGCAAAGTCATCTGCTTCATATTCAATATGAGAAAATACTGGTATATTTATTTCTTCTAAAAGTTCAGTTAATAACTTAAATTGACTTTTTAGAGGATATGGAGTTTCACTTCTGTTTGCTTTATATTCTGGATCTATTTCTCTTCTAAAAGTATTTCTACTTCTATCAAGTACTACTGCTAAATGTGTTACCTTTTGACTTTCAAGTAATGGAAGTAATGTTTTAAAGAACATATATATTCCATTTGTATATTCTCCATCTGGTGATTTCATTAGTTTTGTATATGCAAACTCTTTTTGTTCTTCTGTTTTTGCAAATAATAAGTCTCTTGCTGTTGCATAGAAACTTGTTGATAAAAGTGAAGACCCATCTACTATTAGAAATTTGTCTTCTATTACATTATCTTCTTCATTAAATATATCTTCATCTATTTCAACTTCTTCAAGTGAGTTTAAGTAGTATTCTTTAACTTCTTCTATTTTAGTTTCTTCTTTTATAGGGTTATTTTTAGCTCTTAAGTCTGTGTTTAATCTAGATCCAACATAACTGTTTAATCTTATATAATCACTTCTATCTAAACCTGAGGCTTTTATTTCATCTTCATTGTATAAGCTTATTTTAACTTTTTCTATATGTTTTAGATGTTCTTCATCTACGGTATATTTACTTTTTATAGTTGTATTTTGYWYTTRYTTTKYWTMSTTGTATTTTGCTCTTGTTTTGCTTCTTTATTTTCTAAAAAATCGAATAAATTTTCCATATATTCTCCTTTTGGTACTTCATTAATTTAATAATACTATTTTATTTCATTTATAGAAATTTGTATATATTTATTAGTTTTATTTTATTTTTTCCTTTTTRAAVATTTTTTTCTACTAGGAAATATAT
>NZ_CP048741.1:1104697-1105108 GCF_018336475.1 Romboutsia sp. 13368 | reverse complement strand
TATACATTATTTTTTTTATGTATAGATTTTTTTAATCTTTTTTTTATTCTTGCTTTTTCAATTTCGCTAACTTTCATTTCTTCAAATTCATTTTCAGCTATATCTATATTATTTAATAATTCATAAATATCTTTCATATTACATTACCTCCAACTTAATATCTTCTAAGAAGTTTTTCAGCTTTTTCTTAATTCTATAAATTTTATTATCTATGCTTGATTTTGTAACATCAAATTTTATAGCTATATCTTGTGACTTAATACCTAAAAAGAATTTCATTATAATTATCTCTTTATCCTTCTTATCCAAAGAATCTATTGCCATCATCAACTCATTTTTATTTTCAATAGCTATAATTTCATCGTCAATGAAATCATTAAATGTCTGATTAATTTGTATAACTTTATTTAA
>NZ_CP048741.1:1103537-1104017 GCF_018336475.1 Romboutsia sp. 13368 | reverse complement strand
TATTTACCTGAAAGCTATAAYARRAATTTAAATGTAAACACACATTTCAGTGATATAGATTTTAATTTTGATTTAAATTTAAATGATGTGAAAATAAATGTATCAACTGGAAATGTTAATTTTGATAATACTATTAAATGTAAATAYAAAATTTTTACTTCCCAATATAGTTAATTATATAATTGATGATTAAGATACATCTGTGGCTAAAAACATCCTTTTTACTTTGCCCTATATCTATTGATATTACTTTAATAATAACGATATTAAAAGTTTCATAAGTATCATAAGATCATAAATAAAAAATGAGTAACTAACTCATTTTTTAATATRATAATTTTCATCCAATGAGTCTATGGCTTTCATATCTTTATCAGATATTTCAAAATCAAATATATCTATATTCTCTTTTATCCTATTTATATTTGATGACTTAGGTATAGGAATAACTCCTTTTTGCATATGCCATCTTAGTACTAT
>NZ_CP048741.1:1103065-1103295 GCF_018336475.1 Romboutsia sp. 13368 | reverse complement strand
AACTGCTGTTTCTTCATCATACATATGAGATGTTCTATTTCTATCTAACATCATTTCTATCCATATATCACCATCATTTATTAACTTATGTTTAAAGGCACATCTTATTGTACTTCTTGGTGCTAAAGCTTCATCTAATATTCCTTGATCTTCTAAATATAATTTCATTACTTTCCAAGMTTGTTCAAATGTAAAYTCAAATCTTTGTATAATACCATCTATTATAATAT
>NZ_CP048741.1:1102641-1102948 GCF_018336475.1 Romboutsia sp. 13368 | reverse complement strand
TTTTCAATTAGTTTTTCCTTTGTTAATTCATTAAAATTTAATATATCAAAGCTTAGAGGTGTATTTATTTCTTCTATATCCATAGTTACCTTTGCATGTATTAAATGTGTAATTTTTTCTCCAAATAAACATAAATCTATATCTGAATTATATTTATTATCTTGCCTAGCCCTTGAGCCAAATAATATTACTTTTTCTATTTCTTTATATTTTTTAAATATACTCTCTAACTCTAATTTTAGTTTTTCTTCAATCATTTAGTCACCTCTTACTATAAAGTTCTACATTAATACTTTTTACTTAATAT
>NZ_CP048741.1:1101791-1101897 GCF_018336475.1 Romboutsia sp. 13368 | reverse complement strand
AATAAAAATCCATAATACAGTATTTAATATTTGAAAAAATAACTCCAATGAAATAGTAACCATGCCCCYTCTTACCCCTTTTCTTGTTATGATATTAACATTATAT
>NZ_CP048741.1:1101442-1101770 GCF_018336475.1 Romboutsia sp. 13368 | reverse complement strand
ATTTTATGGTTAATTTGAATTATATTAAAATATGATTTATTTTAACTTAAATAAATCATATCTTATAATATTTTTATTTTTATCTAAATTTTTAACGAGTTTTAACTTTATAAGATGACCTACTTCATAAGAATTAAATATTTCTTTATCATTTATTTCATACTTACTTTTTTCATATTCTAGTTCAATAATATATGTATCTGGTAATTTTGTGGGAAGTGTACCCCCTACCAATTCTCATAATAGTAYYTTTAGAAAATATCTTATTTATTATTTTCATCTCAACAATATATTCTTCAGTAGATTTTATTTCAGATTTTAAATGTTT
>NZ_CP048741.1:1101026-1101201 GCF_018336475.1 Romboutsia sp. 13368 | reverse complement strand
ATGATAATATTATAGACATCRTTTAAATGTATTAATATGTAGTATTAGCTGGTGGTGTTGTTACTGAAGAATAATAACCTTCATCTAATGAGTCTATGGCTTTCATATCTTCATCAGATATTTCAAAATCAAATATATCTATATTCTCTTTTATCCTATTTATATTTGATGACST
>NZ_CP048741.1:1099668-1100923 GCF_018336475.1 Romboutsia sp. 13368 | reverse complement strand
AACACTATTAAATATTATAATATTATAGACATCATTTAAATGTATTAATATGTAGTATTAGCTGGTGGTGTTGTTACTGAAGAATAATAACCTTCATCTAATGAGTCTATGGCTTTCATATCTTCATCAGATATTTCAAAATCAAATATATCTATATTCTCTTTTATCCTATTTATATTTGATGACTTAGGTATAGGAATAACTCCTTTTTGCATATGCCATCTTAGTACTATTTGTACTATTGATTTTTTATATTTCTCAGATAAATCAATCATTAAATCATTAGATAATACTCTTCCTCTACTTATAGGACTCCATGCAACTACTTTTATATTATTAGCAYTACAATAATCTCTAATTTCATTTTTAATGCTAAAAGGATGTATCTCTACTTGATTTACCATTGGCATTATTTTTGCAGTTTTCTTTAATTCTTCTAAATGCTCAATTTTAAAATTACATACCCCAATAGCTTTTATTTTCCCACTTTCATATAAATCTTCAAAGGCTCTCCAAGTTTCAGAATTTAATTTGTTTGGCCAATGTATTAAATATAAATCTATGTAATCTACTTGTAGGTTTTCTAATGATTTATTAAATGCTTTTATAGTATTCTCATAACCATGATCATCATTCCAAAGTTTAGTTACTAAAAATATTTCTTCCCTATTTACTCCACTCTCTTTTATACCATTTCCTATTCCTACTTCATTGTCATAAAAAGAAGCTGTATCTATCATTTTATAACCTAGTTTTAAAGCATTTTTTATTATTTCAGATGTTTCTTCATCATTGCCTGATTTATAGGTTCCAAATCCGATTGATGGTATTTTCAAGCCATTACTTAATTTCATAAAATTTTCAATCATAATATATTTTCTCCCTTTATATTTTTGCCTATATTTCTTAATTTTGTAATATAAGCATTAGTAACTACAATTATAACAACAAATATATATACAGACTACCTTTATAACATTTATAATTCATTGTTGTTAATTTTTATTGATTTTGAATATTCATATCGTACTCTTATACTGAATAGATATTATAGAGAAAGTATGTTAACTTTTTAGGAGGAATATATTTATTAATATTTTTAGTATGACTAATATCTTCTATATTTACAACTTTACAACTACTTGTAAATACTTTTGCAGAAAGTTCAGGTATTTTATTATTTTGTTGATTTATATCCATATTTTACTCCTTTATTTTCTTATAATTTATATAAATTATATACTTTATTTAACAC
>NZ_CP048741.1:1098306-1099538 GCF_018336475.1 Romboutsia sp. 13368 | reverse complement strand
TTTAAATTTTAACATTATTGATTATTTTATATATTATTAGTAATTACATTACAATATATTTTATATGTATTTTAGGAAAGATACAAATAAGTATATATAAAATAAAAGGGAGTTGACTGAATGAATGACGTAAAACTAGGCTTTTTTAAGAAAGTTCTTTCAACTATATTAGTAATAAATTTACTCGGGTGTTCTTTTGTATTTGGAAATGATACTGATATATCAAAAAATACAAAGCTTATGCCATCTGGAGAAGTTGTTGAATTTTTCGTTAAACTAAAATACCCTATAATATCAAATAAACTAAACTCTAACAGAACTTTAAAAAAATCAGATATATTATTAGCTATAAAAATAGGTGGAGAAGAAATTAATTTAAATCGTGAAACTCTAGAAAAAACGATGAAATCTAAAAAACTACCTTTAGAAGTTATATATTCTAGAAATGGAAAAACTAAAACAATGAATATAACTTCTGATGATCTTAGAGATTTCGAAATAGGCTATTATTCATTTTATTTAGGTACTATAACAGCAATAGATTCTAAAGGTAATTTTATAGCGCTATCTCATAACATAAAGGATGATGATACACCTTTTGAAATTCTAGATAGTGGAATTTTTAATACCTCTTATGTTCAAACTCGTAAAAATACTATTTTTCATACAGGTAATTTAGTTGCAAGTGCAAGTGGAGATAAGATAGGTAAGTTTAGTGGTATTGGTGATGGAGGCATGAGCGGTAAGTTTGATAAGTATAAATATAATACAAACTTAGCTTTAGAAATAGGGACTCCAAAAGTAGGTAATGCTTATTTATATTGTAAGTCTCCTATATCTAATGAGTTAAAAATGCATGAAATTGAAATAGTTGAAGTTGGAGAGAATTTCTCATCTATAAAAATTGTAGATAAAGATTTATTAAAATATCGTGGTGGTATAGTTCAAGGTATGAGTGGTTCTCCTATAATACAAAATAATAAGCTTGTTGGGGGAACTCGTGCAGTTATAAAATATAATAAAAGCAGAGGTCTTATGACAAATATAGATTATATGATTAAAAACAGTAATAAATAAAAGGTCAAATATTAATTTGACCTTTTATTTTAAAAAAATTTATTTAAAATACACATTCTATAAAATTAATATTTCTATATTMTCTTTTAACTGTGGGTTTTCCTTATTACCACTATTTAAACTATTGTACTTTGGCTTTACTTTGCTTGAATAAT
>NZ_CP048741.1:1098115-1098299 GCF_018336475.1 Romboutsia sp. 13368 | reverse complement strand
CATCCCTGCTACACATTGAAGTTTAACTTGCTCCATTACATCTTCAATAGCCTTCTCACTTTTATTTGGTGGATAATCATATTTTTTCAACAACTTCTTAATATGCATTCTCATCTTTGCCTGTGCTTGCTTTCTTTCATGCCAAGCAGGACACATATTTTCTTTAACAGTTTTAGTTAAATCC
>NZ_CP048741.1:1097561-1098081 GCF_018336475.1 Romboutsia sp. 13368 | reverse complement strand
TAATCACCCCTTTTGGTTAACTATATCCTCATAAACTTCTATATATTCTATAGCTGATTTTTTCCAACTACTATCTGTATTCTATTGTTTTTAATAACTCATGCTTAAAATCTACTAAAGCCTCTAATAYTTCAAATACATCTTTTTCATCATTACGGTTATTATACTTTTCTATTATCTTTTGTAGTTTTTCACTAAATGCTCTACTTACAATAATATTCTTTTGCTTTACTTGTTCTACTTTATCCTTCATAGCTCTCATTAATATGTTAGTTGCTATATTCTTTTGAGGTAACGCTCTTARCTTATTTATATTATCTTCATTTAATAAATCAAAAGTCTCTTGTGAGCCTGCACTAGTTAAAACAATTACCTCATCACCTAYTATAGCYTCTTCTAGCATCTTTGATATTCTAGCATTTACTTCTTTTAAATCAGGCTTTCCAGTTCTTGTTGTTTTCATAATAAAAGATCTTATTGCCATAAAGAATGCTATTTCATCTTTAGTTTTCTTTGATAA
>NZ_CP048741.1:1097082-1097540 GCF_018336475.1 Romboutsia sp. 13368 | reverse complement strand
AACATCTTTTAATTTTTTAGTTTGTTCCATAAAGATGTTTTTTATTGACTCTATAAATTGAACAAATTCTGCTCCATCTCTAATCAACTCATACCTTACTTTATCACTATCACCAAAGAAAGGCTCATAATCAAACTTATGAAATTCATTTCTTAGTATTTCTAATATATCTAGTGCTATTATTTTAGCTTCTTCATTTTCTTGTATCTTGTCTTGGTCTCTTGTAGTATAAGTTTTAAGTGCATCAAATAATTCTTTTTTAAGACCTATATAATCAACTACTAATCCTCCACTTTTACCAGGATATACTCTATTTACACGAGCTATTGCCTGCATTAAATTRTGAGCTTTCATAGGCTTATCTATATACATAGTATCAAGTGAAGGAACATCAAATCCTGTTARCCACATATCAACTACTATAACTATYTTAAACTCACTWTCTAAATCTCTAAATT
>NZ_CP048741.1:1096353-1096990 GCF_018336475.1 Romboutsia sp. 13368 | reverse complement strand
TTATTATTCCAACTAGGTCTTTGTTCTAGAATTTCTTTATACATCATATATGCTGCTTTTCTTGAATATGCAACTATCATAGCCTTTCCTGCTACTAGATTTTCTCTATCTTCATAGTGAGCTATTATATCTTTTACAACTTGTTTTATTCTATCTTCATCACAAATAATTTGCTCCATACGAGACATTTGATTTTGACTTTGCTCAACTATATAATCCTCTACACCTTCATTAACTTGCATATTATAGTATTCATTATCTATTAAATCCATTTGATGTCTATCTAATTTTACTTTAGCTAATCTTGATTCATAATATATTTTAACAGTAGCTCCATCCTCTACTGCTTGTGTCATATCATATACATCTATTAAATCACCAAATACTCCATAAGTTGATTTATCAGTTGTTTCTATAGGAGTACCAGTAAATGCTATATATGTTGCATTAGGTAGAGATTCTCTTAAATATTTTGCATATCCATACTTCATCTCTCCTGTATTAGTATCTAATTTTCCATCTATATTATATTGAGTACGGTGAGCTTCATCTACCATTACCACAATATTATCCCTATTACTTAATAATCCAGTTTCTTCTACGAATTTTTGAATAGTAGAAAATATTACACCTCCAG
>NZ_CP048741.1:1096099-1096343 GCF_018336475.1 Romboutsia sp. 13368 | reverse complement strand
TTCTAGTATTTCACGCACATCTGCTCTACTTTCACACTTTATAGGTTCTTGCCTTAAAAACTCATAGGCTGAACAAAAAGTATCATATAATTGACCATCTAAATCATTTCTATCAGTTATTACTAATATAGTTGGATTGTTTAACTTATTGTGCTTTACTAAATTACCTGCTAAGAAAGTCATAGAAAAACTCTTACCACTTCCTTGTGTATGCCAAACYACTCCTGCTCTACCATCATTTTCT
>NZ_CP048741.1:1095988-1096085 GCF_018336475.1 Romboutsia sp. 13368 | reverse complement strand
TGAATTTATAGCCTTTTTCATACCATAGTACTGATGATATTGAGCCATTATTTTTCCTTTTGGAGTAAATARTATGAAGTTTTTTATAATRTCTAAT
>NZ_CP048741.1:1095513-1095976 GCF_018336475.1 Romboutsia sp. 13368 | reverse complement strand
TCAAACATACCATAAATTAAGGTATCTAGGTTTTTGTAGTCTATAGAGAATAAATCTTTTATTTCTTCATCTCCATTAACTTTTTTCCATGCCATAAATCTATCTATAGGTGCTGTAATAGTACCTGCTTTTGTATTTACTCCATCACTTATTACTAAAAATGAATTGTARTAAAATAATGATGGTATRTGAACTTYTTTGTAGTTCATTAATTGCTTGTATGCATCTTCAATATCTACTTCTTCACGAGAAGTACTTTTTAGCTCCATACATACTATTGGTATACCATTGATGTATATTATTACATCTGGTATTTTTTTATTKCCATCTTCCACTATTTCTAATTGATTTACTACTAAAAAATCATTATTTTCTATATTGTCATAATCAATTAATTTTACAGTGTAGTACTTTGTTTCTCCATTTATAAAGTCTGTTACTTCCACACCTTCTATAAGATATT
>NZ_CP048741.1:1095250-1095337 GCF_018336475.1 Romboutsia sp. 13368 | reverse complement strand
TATGTGTAGTCAATTTCTTTTAGATATTCTATGACTACATTTTCTAGGCTTTCTTCTGTAAACATCATCTTCCCCCTAGGTTATAAG
>NZ_CP048741.1:1095026-1095170 GCF_018336475.1 Romboutsia sp. 13368 | reverse complement strand
GTATAGATTATGTCTTCCTTCTTTAGATTTAGTTAGTATTCCAATATCAGTTAAATAATTCATATCTTTATTCACTTTTTTATAGTCTGATGACTTATTCTTTTTAGTATAATTCTTAATAGTAGCACTGTAATTTTCTTTGTT
>NZ_CP048741.1:1094416-1094509 GCF_018336475.1 Romboutsia sp. 13368 | reverse complement strand
GTTTTTTCATCTAATGTATCTTTTGATATTAACTCAAAAATCTTTAACATTAGGTCTTCCGTAATCTGATTCTCCTTATCCTCAAGACCATAC
>NZ_CP048741.1:1093804-1093888 GCF_018336475.1 Romboutsia sp. 13368 | reverse complement strand
TATCCTTGATTTTTAAATGTTTGTATTGCTAATATATTATTTTGTTTGCTTTGCTCTCGTTTTGTAAGTTTATTTTGCATAATA
>NZ_CP048741.1:1093146-1093252 GCF_018336475.1 Romboutsia sp. 13368 | reverse complement strand
TATTTTTATATACTATTTAAATAATCAATAGTCTCTTGAGATAATTGCACTTGGAATGAAAATCCTTTTACTCCATTCTCTTTTAATTTATTACTATTTACTTTAT
>NZ_CP048741.1:1092888-1093019 GCF_018336475.1 Romboutsia sp. 13368 | reverse complement strand
AGCTCTTACAGAACATTTTAAAAATATTGCACTATACGGAGCACCTGTATATATGTATACTTCATCCCCTACATTTAAATCAAACTTTGTTCCATAATCTACAAATCCATTTTTTAAAAAGCTCCCTAATA
>NZ_CP048741.1:1092072-1092335 GCF_018336475.1 Romboutsia sp. 13368 | reverse complement strand
ATTGGTATACCATTKATGTATATTATTACATCTGGTATTTTTTTATTGCCATCTTCCACTATTTCTAATTGATTTACTACTAAAAAGTCGTTATTTTCTATATTGTCATAATCAATTAGTTTTATAGTGTAGTACTTTGTTTCTCCATTTATAAAGTCTGTTACTTCCACTCCTTCTGTAAGGTATTTATGGAATAGTTTATTATTTGTAAATACGTCATTAGTTTCAAAASTACGTATTTTTCTTATAGCTTCTTTTATTGA
>NZ_CP048741.1:1090948-1091067 GCF_018336475.1 Romboutsia sp. 13368 | reverse complement strand
ATATTATACTTTTCTCTAAATTCTATTATATCTTTAGGCGATACTATGCCAGTTAATTCTCTATATTTTGTATATAATCTATCTAAATTAGCTTCTTCTAATTCTGTAACATATAATCT
>NZ_CP048741.1:1090439-1090542 GCF_018336475.1 Romboutsia sp. 13368 | reverse complement strand
CATTTTTATCTCAACAACCTACAAAATAAAAACCTTTTTCTGCAACATGTTTTTTTATTTTTTCTAGGTATTTATTTATAAATATGGTTTTAATAATAAAAAA
>NZ_CP048741.1:1089374-1089657 GCF_018336475.1 Romboutsia sp. 13368 | reverse complement strand
TATTCTTTTTGAATCAAATATATCTATTATTTTTCCTAATTCAATAACTTCCCATCCCTTAGGAATCATACCAAGCTCACTATCAACCATCTCTCCACCACTACTCTTATAAGGCTCACCATACTCATTAGGAAACTCAAAATCAACAAACCATCTCTTAAAAATACTTTGAGCCATTTCTTCYAAARTCTTATTCATCTCATTATTTAACTCWATCTTATCATCTAAAGAAGATAAAATACTAGCTATCTTTTCTTGTTCTTCTATTGGAGGTAATTTTATT
>NZ_CP048741.1:1088707-1088969 GCF_018336475.1 Romboutsia sp. 13368 | reverse complement strand
TTAGATGCATCCCCTAAAGTATACTCTTTCCACTCATTACAACTCATACCCAATTCCTCCAAGTTGCTTTCTTATCTCTTCCTCAAGCTCCCTAGACTTCTTAAACTGATTAGCCAAAGTATTAGTTADCCTTTCCATCTTYTCCTCAAATGGCTCACCATCATCTTCAACTTCCTCAATACCTACATATCTACCAGGAGTAAGTATATAATCATGTTCCTTTATTTCATCAATACTTGCAACCTTACAATAACCTTTAACA
>NZ_CP048741.1:1088241-1088702 GCF_018336475.1 Romboutsia sp. 13368 | reverse complement strand
ATATCCATCTTCATTTTGCCAAGCTATATAAGTATTAGCTATCTTTTTTATATCCTCATCACTTAATTCTCTTARCCTTCTATTTACCATATCACCCATTTTACGAGCATCTATAAATAAAGTTTGTCCTTTRTGCTTTTTATCTCTATTAAAGAACCATATACATACAGGTATACCAGTAGTGTAAAATAACTTATCAGGTAATGCTACTATACAATCTACTAAATCATCTTCTAATATTTTTCTTCTTATATCKCCTTCWCCAGAAGTATTAGACGATAATGAACCATTGGCAARTACTACTCCTGCCTTACCTTTTTGACTTAGTTTATCTAACATATGCTCTATCCATCCATAGTTAGCATTTCCTTGAGGTGGTGTTCCCCATTTCCATCTAGCATCATCTACTAATAATGGTTGTCCCCARTCACTTTGGTTAAATGGTGGATTTGCTAGTATAT
>NZ_CP048741.1:1087686-1088229 GCF_018336475.1 Romboutsia sp. 13368 | reverse complement strand
AGTTTTTGTGTAAGTCTTCATGGAATGTATCTGCATTTTTACTTCCTAAGTTATTTTCTATTCCTCTTATAGCTAAGTTCATTTTTGCTAATTTCCATGTTGTAGGGTTACTTTCTTGTCCATATACACTTATATCAAATGTACTTCCACTATGTTCTTCTACGAATTTAAGTGATTGAACAAACATACCTCCAYTTYCACAAGCAGGGTCGTATACATATCCTTTAAAAGGCTGAATCATTTCTACCATAAGTGCAACTATAGATTTTGGTRTATAGAATTCACCTCCACCTTTTCCTTCGTTAGCTGCAAATTTTCCCAAGAAATATTCGTATACTCTACCTAGTATATCTTTTTCTTTTCCTTCTTTACCACCTACATTTATATTAGTAAATAARTCTATTATTTCWCCTAATATTCTTTTGTCTAGTTCTGGTCTAGAGTARTTTTTAGGTAATACTCCTCTTAGAGAATCATTTTCTTTTTCTATTGCATCTAATGCACTATCTACTATTTGTCCTATTTCTGCTTGTTTTGAGTGTT
>NZ_CP048741.1:1087373-1087676 GCF_018336475.1 Romboutsia sp. 13368 | reverse complement strand
GTCCCAACGAGCTATTTCTGGTACCCAGAATACTCCTTCTGCTAAGTATGCATCCATATCTTCTGCAAATTCTTCATCTTCTTCTAGTAGTTCTTTGTATTTTTCCATAAATGTATCTGAAACGTATTTTAAAAATATTAGTCCTAATACTACGTGTTTATATTCTGCTGCATCCATATTATTTCTTAATTTATCAGCACTTGCCCATAATTCTTCTTCAAATCCTATTGTTGCCATTATTACACTTCCCTTCTTTTTATCTTTTTACATTATATCATATTATCTATCAATTAATAACAATGC
>NZ_CP048741.1:1087256-1087348 GCF_018336475.1 Romboutsia sp. 13368 | reverse complement strand
TATACATAAATATACAAGTAWGTTTTTAAGCAGAAAAAAGCTATTCTCATTTAAAGAATAGCTTTTTTATATTTGGATATGTTTTAAATAAG
>NZ_CP048741.1:1086511-1087247 GCF_018336475.1 Romboutsia sp. 13368 | reverse complement strand
ACTAAAGTATCTAGAGGAAAATCTATGTTAGATAGTGTCATAAAGAAAGGTTAATAAAATGAATGAGAATTTAATGATAGAAAAAACCAAAGAATTTGTTAAAAATAAATTATATGGTGAAGGAAGTGGACATGATTGGTTTCATATAGAAAGGGTATATAATCTAGCTAAATATATAGCGAAAAAAGAAAATGCAGACTCTTTTATTGTTGAAATGACAGCATTATTACATGATATTGATGATTGGAAATTTTCAAATGATAATGATACAAATACTACAGTTACAGAAAACTTTCTAAAATCCATAAATATAGATGATGATGCTATTAAGAAAATAATTAAAATAATAGAAACTATGTCCTTTAAAGGTGGGGTTGTTGACTCAACACAGCATACTATTGAAGRAAAGGTAGTTCAAGATGCAGACAGACTTGATGCTATAGGTGCTATAGGAATTGCTAGAACCTTTGCCTATGGAGGAAGCAAAAATCGATTAATGTATGACCCAGAAATTAAGCCGATAGATTTTAAGTCTTTAGATGAAGTTAAAAGTGCAGAAAATCATACAATAAATCATTTCTATGAAAAATTATTAAAATTAAAAGATTTAATGAATACAGATACAGCAAAAGAAATAGCAGAAAAAAGACATAAAATTATGGAAGATTTTCTAAATGAATTTTATTATGAATGGAATTTTAATGAGAAATATTAATATGATAAGCTARTATAATAT
>NZ_CP048741.1:1086012-1086488 GCF_018336475.1 Romboutsia sp. 13368 | reverse complement strand
AAATTAAATCTATAAACYAAAAAATACCCTGTCGGTATTTACGACAGGGTATTTTAATTTACATATTAAACTATATTAATTATCTACATAGATAATGCTTCTTTACCAATTTTACAATATYTAAAGTATATATACCATAGTTTGTTAAAACTATAGAATCTCTTACAAATGTAAATGCCATTATAACATTTTCGTCATCTAATAAGTAATCAGATATTTGATGTTCTATATTATTGTTCATACTACCGTATCCTGCTATTTTATTAAAAAATGACATAAATCTCCTCCAAAATCAAATCAAAAATTTACAACATAAAAAATTATATATCAAACAAACGTTTTTTTACAATAATAAATATTTTCCAAGAAAGATTACTTATAATAAACAATATTTCTAACTTAATAAGTACTAATCTAAAATTTTTATATTCATCAAAACTATCTTTAATTATCTTATTAATATTAAATCAATATTT
>NZ_CP048741.1:1085804-1086007 GCF_018336475.1 Romboutsia sp. 13368 | reverse complement strand
GGCTTAATTAAATTACTTTCATTAGGAATATACAAATTGCTTCCACCAGCTAACTTAACCAAATCTTTAAAAGCATCCATACCTATAACATCAACAACATCCTTAACACTATCGGGAATATCACTATAAGTTAAAAACTCTAACATTCTATTCCTCCTTATAAATTTAATCATACATATAAATTCTACACTTAATATTTAACC
>NZ_CP048741.1:1085231-1085746 GCF_018336475.1 Romboutsia sp. 13368 | reverse complement strand
CCTTAAACTATTGGTAAAACTACATTAGGAGGTAAACCCTATGAAATGGTATTTAGATTTTGGACATGGAGGAAAAGACTCTGGTGCAGTTGGCACTAACCAAACAAAAGAAAGCGATACAGNNCTAAAAATAGGAATGATGGTAAAAGAAAATTTAGAAAATGCACTTGAAAAAGTAATAACTACTCGTGAAAATGATAAATATTACTCTCTAAATTACAGAACTAMTAAGGCTAATAAACAAAACTGCGACTACTTTGTAAGTCTGCATATGAACGCTGCAACTAATAAAACTGCCAAAGGAGTTGAGGTATGGGTATATGATGAAAAAAGCAAGGTATATAACTTAGCTAAAAATATATGCTCTAATTTATCAAAGGATATAAATACACCTAATCGTGGTGTTAAGATTTCAAAAAGCTTTTCAGTTCTCAGAAAAACTAAAATGCCTTCACTCTTAATAGAAATAGACTTTATCTCAAATTCGTCAGTTGAAAATTCTTTAAAAGATGATA
>NZ_CP048741.1:1084554-1084899 GCF_018336475.1 Romboutsia sp. 13368 | reverse complement strand
CACTTCAAGATTATCCTGTAATTGAAGTATTAAAACAAGACTCTACAACTTTAGCGTAGTGTAAAAAAGGGGGGATAAATTATGGAAACTACTAAAAAACTTATTATGTCATTTTTAACAAATGATGATAGAAAAGTATCTTTATCAGTTGATAATCCTAGAGAGGATATTACAGAGACAGAAATTAAATCAGCTATGGACTTAGTTATTGAAAAAAATATATTTGCTCCAAATGGTGCTGATATAATNTCTGGTGTTGAGGCTAAGGTAGTTGTTACTGATACTACTGAGTATGATTTAGTGTTGTAATTTTAAAGCTATGCATTTTTTGCATAGCTTTTTTTG
>NZ_CP048741.1:1084435-1084529 GCF_018336475.1 Romboutsia sp. 13368 | reverse complement strand
GGATGTGTATTTATGAATTCAGATTTACAAACTTTGATAGCTTCTGTTGGCTTTCCTATAGCCCTTAGTATGTATTTACTTGTAAGGATTGAAG
>NZ_CP048741.1:1084118-1084424 GCF_018336475.1 Romboutsia sp. 13368 | reverse complement strand
ACTCTTTCTGATAGTATTAATGAATTATCTAAAAATATTATAAGTATTAAATAAAAATAAAGTTGTATTTTTCTATGTTAAACTATTTRGTTGTTAATTATAAATAACAAAAATGACTAGTATTATATTTCATTAATATTACTAGTCATTTTTCGCTCCATATTAATTTATATCTAATAATTAAGCATATACTTTTTAATATCTATGGTATCATTTAATATCTCCATTTTTAAATTTGCCTTTATATTTTATTGTTCCATCTTCATTATATAAAGTTCCTTTTCCRTGATATTCATTCCTTTTAAA
>NZ_CP048741.1:1082175-1082288 GCF_018336475.1 Romboutsia sp. 13368 | reverse complement strand
GGTAAATTATTAAAATATCTATGATTAACAATCTCAAATACAATATTTATATCACTTTGAGTAATACTCCCCTTAAAAAGATCATCAATCATTAGAACTTTACAATTTTTATA
>NZ_CP048741.1:1081370-1081506 GCF_018336475.1 Romboutsia sp. 13368 | reverse complement strand
GACTTACTAATTTATTGTGCTTTATCCARTTTATTAAAAATACYTCTCCTGTTTCTTTACAGTATCTAATCTTTTTATAATCTAYAAATCTATCTAAAAGCTTGTCTACAGTTTCTCTGTTRTATCCTGTTTCAGT
>NZ_CP048741.1:1080990-1081350 GCF_018336475.1 Romboutsia sp. 13368 | reverse complement strand
ACTYATAAATACCACATTGACTAGTCTTGCTATTAGTCATAAGGTAAATATAAAAATACTTCTCCTCTGGAGTTAAATCTAGTATAAAACCATCTTGCCAAAATTCAATATGCACATTCCTATAAACCGCCATTTGTAAAMATCCCCCTTTTATATCTTAAAAACTCTAGTAGAACTTTCCTTAGAATAATCTTTATAAAGCTCTGGATAATCATTTTTAAATCTTTTAGTATCAAAAATAGTTTTACTTTGCTTTTTCCAAGTAATTTTTCTATCCCCAATAAAAGCTACTTCATAATTTCCCATTTGAGATTTAAAAAACTGTTCCATAGACTTTTTCTCTTTATCAAATTCTTTTAT
>NZ_CP048741.1:1077876-1078368 GCF_018336475.1 Romboutsia sp. 13368 | reverse complement strand
TGAAGATAAYCAAATACATCAAAGAATGTAGTTTATAAAAGGCTCATTAAGGATTTATTTTTAAGTCCTTAATGAGCCTTTTTGAATGAGTATTTTTGAGCAACGTATATATCCGAAATGTTTCGCCAACACGTTGCTCAAAGTGGTAACGAGGATATATCGTTGGCGATATGAAAAATAGCGCCCACATGTGGCTTAAAGTATTTCGACTATACATCGCTCAAGTGAAATAAATTTTATATATCTTCATTTTGAAGGTAATATAGACTATAGAAATAACCTTTAAGACTAATTAAATAATCAAAAGAGCCTTTTTCAATAACCATACCATCCTTCATAACTATGATTTCATCATAATTAAGTAAGATATTTTTTATAAGTTTGTGTGTAACGACTATCAATGTTAAATCATCTATAGAAAGAAGAGAACTTTCTAAATTATAAGCTGTTTCATTATCTAGCGCTGATGTAGATTCATCTAAAATTAATATC
>NZ_CP048741.1:1077494-1077871 GCF_018336475.1 Romboutsia sp. 13368 | reverse complement strand
GAAAATAAAATGAAAAAAATTATAATACTTATTAGTTCACTATTATCAATATTATTTATAACAGGATGTAGTAATAGTGATACTATTTTAAACACTGATGAAGATATATTAGAGTACATAAATGAAAGTGGGCTTATGAATAATATTGGAGTAGAAAATCTATCTATTATAGATACAATACATATTGATAATTCTAAAATAGTAACTTTCTTATCAAATACTGGACAAGGTTATATTGTATGTGAGAAAAATGAAAAAGGAAATTATATAATGACTGACAATATGGCTGAAGGTGTTTCAAATGAATTAGGGGTAAGTGATTTTACAGTTAGATATAATCAYAATAGTGGATTTGAAAATAGAGACATGGCCTATAT
>NZ_CP048741.1:1077108-1077381 GCF_018336475.1 Romboutsia sp. 13368 | reverse complement strand
AGATATTATCAGAAGATGAATTAAACGATATGGTAAGTGTAGATTGTAGGTATTTTGATATAGACAATAAGKAATTAAGAATTAAATAATTAGTACAAATCATTTAATTCACAATATTAATATATTACGAACAATTTATAGTAAGTTATAGAAGTAACCACATCTTAGAATTCAATGCATTGAAAAGTCTAAGGTGTGGTTGTTTTTATGCCATATTTATCACGAAGAGGGCTAACATAGCCTTATTATTAAATCCTTAACTCCAACTAGAAT
>NZ_CP048741.1:1075959-1077101 GCF_018336475.1 Romboutsia sp. 13368 | reverse complement strand
GGTGTCGCAAAATACGACACCCTGTTTATACTAAATTTATTAATTAAATTTCTTTATTATATAGCACTATTGGTATTTTATAATAAATATATTATAATAATACTTTGCAATACATTTATTATAGGTGGAATTTTATGAACTTATATAGAAAAAATAAATTTAAGTCTATATTTTTAGCATCAGCTCTTGTAGTTTCTTTATTATTTACTGGTTGTTCTAAAGATAATCAAAATTTAGTAGAAACTCAAACACAAATTAAAAACTCAGCATCTAATGAAAATTCATACAATGATTCTAACTCTAGTAAAGAAGTGCCGACAGGTTGTGTCGAAGCTTTAATTGAAAGAGTTGTAGATGGAGATACAATGAAACTTAAACTAAAAGAAACTGGAGAAAGTATAACTTTANGAAAGTATAACTTCAAGATTATTATTAGTAGATACTCCAGAATCAGTAAAAAAAGGAGTAGATCCTCAACCTTACTCAATAGAAGCATCTAACTATTCAAAAGAAAATTTAATAGCTGGTGATACAGTTTATATTGAATATGATGAAGGTAGTAAAACAGATAAATACAATAGACATTTAGGATATTTATGGTTCAAATCTAGTGAAGATAATAACTGGTATATGCTTAATGAAAAATTAATATCTAATGGATATGCTAGAGTTGGATATATATATTCTCAAAAAAGACACTTAGATGATCTTTATAAAGCTCAAGATTATGCAAAATCACATAAGTTAAATATATGGTCTGTAGATGGGTATGTAACTGATAATGGATATGATGTGGATGCTTATAATTCAAATAATGATACATCATCTAATACTACTAATGCTTCTGATACTTCTAATAAAGAAGAAACTTCATCTAATACAGTTTACGCTAATGGTGGTTCTTCTAGTTCAACTAAATACCACTCTAGTAAGGATGCACACAACATGAAAGGTGCTATAGAAATGACTGAAAGTGAAGCTAAATCTAAAGGATATTCTCCTTGTGGATTATGTTATTAATATATTTAAAATAAAATGGCTATACATACTATGTACAGCCATTTTATTTTAATCTAGAGATTCTAAAAACTTTTTAATTGCTTTTGATAATTTTTCAAAATCATCAATTCGTATATCATGAC
>NZ_CP048741.1:1075172-1075949 GCF_018336475.1 Romboutsia sp. 13368 | reverse complement strand
AAAATACTTNNTTATCTTYAATTAATTTAATTGGAATATTTATAATAAACTCACAGCCTTCATTTTTTCCAGACTTAACATCAATGGTTCCATTGTGTAAACTAACAAATGATTTTACTATTGATAACCCTATACCACTTCCTTCATTTTTTCTAGTCATAGTATTATCAACTTGAACAAATCTATCAAATATCTTATCTAAATACTTTTTATCCATACCTATTCCAAAGTCTTTTACACTTATAATTACATTTTCATCTATTTTATTTACATTGACATGTATTTCTCCATTATCATAAGAGAACTTAATTGCATTTGAAAGTAGGTTTAATATTATTCTTTCTATTTTAGAATAATCTAGTGCCATAATTATATCTTCATCATTAGTATCAAATATTATGCTTAAATTCTTTGATTCTGCATATGGTTCAATAGATGATATTATATCTTCTATTAAATTTACTATATTTATATTTTCTAAATCTAATTTTAATTGATGAGTATCAAACTTTTCAATATCTATTATATTATTTATAAGCCTTAGTAATCTTTGACAATTATTATTAATAATATCTATATTAGAAGTATGTTCATGAATATTCTCTTTTACTATTGCAAGTTGCATAACAGACATTATAACTGTAATTGGAGTTTTTAATTCATGGCTTATGTTAGATACAAAATAAGTCTTTAATCTATTTATTTCTTCTGCTTCATTTTTTGCTCTTAATAGTTTCTTTTCATATTTTATTTTATATTTTATATAATTTATCAATG
>NZ_CP048741.1:1074120-1074637 GCF_018336475.1 Romboutsia sp. 13368 | reverse complement strand
ATTTTCAAAATAATTTTTTATTTTATTATGMTTATCTATAAAAACAATATTTTCTGTATTTTTATGATAGTTTATTATCAACTCTATTATTTGATTTAAGGATTCTACTTCTCTTACTCCAGAAACATTTTTATAAGTTAAAGCTTTTTCTATATTATCCATATCACTTGTAGCAAAAAATGATGTTGGAATATCTTTAAATAAATCTTCTTTATATTTTAAATAAAACTCTAAAGCATTATCATCACCTATAAGTATTCCTTCAAGATTTTTATAAGTTGTAATATTATATTTTAATAAATTATAGAAATCACTTTCATTTACTTTATTATCAAATGATTCAGAATTCATATATTGAATTTGTAAATTAAATTCATCTTCTAAAACAGATTCAATTCCCTCAATTTGGTCTTTAAATGAAATAAAGTTCGGACTAAAAGAACTTATAAATAAAATTTCTTTTTTATTTACTCCATATGATTTATTAATATTACCTATAATAATAATAAATAATACT
>NZ_CP048741.1:1073467-1074056 GCF_018336475.1 Romboutsia sp. 13368 | reverse complement strand
TATTATCATATATTATTTTAGTAACACTTTTTAAAGGTGGTGTAGTTGCACCATTATCAAAGTTAATAGGAGTTGCATATGAACCATTTACAAGTTTGATTGGCTCTTCTATTCCGTCAAATAAATACCTATAGTTCAAATTTTAACATCTCCCTACTTTAATAATATGCAAATTATGTAAAAAGTTGATTTTTCTGAAACAATAAAAAAATATCATAGAACCATATTATTTATATAGTTCTATGATATTTAAAATTATTTTAGCTTACTTTTTCAAATTGGCTATTATATAAGTCTGCGTAGAATCCTTTAGCTTCAAGTAATTCTTCATGGTTTCCACTTTCAATTATATCCCCATCTTTCATTACTAATATAACATCAGCATTTTTAATAGTTGATAATCTATGTGCTATTACAAATGAAGTCTTACCTACTGTTAACTTATCCATTGCCTCTTGTATTAATATTTCCGTACGAGTATCTACTGAACTAGTAGCCTCATCTAATATTAATAATGGAGCATCTTTTATCATTGCCCTAGCAATAGTAATTAATTGTTTTTGTCCAGCTGATAAGTTARTATTATCAT
>NZ_CP048741.1:1067744-1069448 GCF_018336475.1 Romboutsia sp. 13368 | reverse complement strand
ACTATATAATTATAGATTTATTATATAGTATTTTTATTTAAAATTTATTAATTACTTAGCTATTATTTCTACTCCATCTTCTGTAACTAAAATCATATGCTCCCATTGAGCTGATAATTTTCCATCATCAGTATATGACGTCCATCCATTATCTGCATCTATATATAAATCTGAAGTACCTTGATTTATCATTGGCTCTATAGTAAACATCATACCTGGAACTAATACCATTCCCTTTGCTCCTTTGTAGTGATAAACAAAAGGATCTTCATGGAACTCTAAGCCTATTCCATGTCCTCCAAATTCTTCAACTACAGAATATCCATTAGCTTTAGCATGTTTTTCTATAGCCTCACCTATATCACCTAAATGCCCCCATGGTTTAACTGCTTCTATACCTTTTTCTAAACATTCTTTAGTTATTTCTACTAATTTTTTTGCATCCTCACTAACATTTCCTATCATGAACATTCTTGATGCATCAGAGTAATATCCATTGTATATAGTTGATACGTCTACGTTTACTATATCACCATCTTTTAATACTCTATCTGGACTTGGTATTCCGTGGCATATCTCATCATTTATAGATGTACATACACTTTTAGGGAAACCATGATATCCAAGTGGAGCAGGAATTGCACCTTGTGATATTGTAAAGTCATGAACTAWTTTATCTATATCATCAGTAGTCATTCCTGCTTTTATATTTTGTGCTACTAAGTCTAATACTGCATTATTTATTTTTGCACTTTCTTTTATTTTTTCTATTTGTTCTTTAGTTTTTATTATATTATGAGAAGGAACTTCAAATCCTCTCTCTTTTAATGAAGCTAATTTTTCATCAAATTCCATATGACATTTTTTATATTTAAGTTCACTTCCACACCAACAGTTATCATTTCTTTTTAGTTTCATAACATACTCTCCTACTTTTGNTATTAGCTTTATATTTTCCAAAATTAAAAATTTCATAAGTATAATTTATTACTTTGCACTACCTTCTATTATAAGTCTTGCAAAATCATTAGGAAGTATTTCATTTTCTTCTATTTCTTTTGCTATTTTTTCAAAATCATAACTAACTTCTATTATTTCAACTTCAACTGAAGAATCATTTT
Organism: Romboutsia sp. 13368; assembly: GCF_018336475.1. Taxonomy (GTDB): domain Bacteria; phylum Bacillota; class Clostridia; order Peptostreptococcales; family Peptostreptococcaceae; genus Romboutsia. The sequence continues at coordinate 1,068,327 of NZ_CP048741.1, read as the reverse complement.
TTATATCTATAATCACATAAGTAGAGTTAGGATTTCCTGTCTTTGGCTTACCTACACTTCCACCATTTACAAGTAACTTTTCACCATAGTATTTATAGTAAGGTATATGAGTATGTCCACAAACTAGTATATCCTCAGCTAATTCATTCATAACTTCATAAGCTTCTTGAGAATTTTCTTTTAAATATTCATTTATAAGTCTTGTACTTCCATGAACAAATCTAATAGTCTTATTATTAAAAGTTAAAGTAGCCTCTTTAGGTAGATTTCTTAAATATTTTTTATTTTCATCATTTGTTTCTTGTCCTGTAAAGTGCATTGAAAGACCTGCTTTTTGAGCATCTTTTGGATCTGGATAATCACATCCACATACTATTTTTAGGTTACCTATTGCATCATCATAGTTACCCATTATAGTAAGTATTTTTTCTTCCTTTATCTTTTCTATAACTTCATTTGGACGAGTACCATATCCTACTAAGTCACCTGTACAAACTACCATATCTACATTTCTATTTTTTATATCTGATATTACCTCATCTAGTGCATATATATTACTATGTATATCTGATATTACTGCTAT
>NZ_CP048741.1:1067142-1067722 GCF_018336475.1 Romboutsia sp. 13368 | reverse complement strand
ATATCTGATATTACTGCTATTCTCATTTATAATTCCTCCTACTTAAGATGATTTTTTTATTATTTTTAATCATATGATATGTTAAATTTTATTTTTTGTAAATATTCAAATCAATTTTTTTTGATATATGATTTTATATGATTTTAWATATTTAATTATGTAAATATAAATTTATATATTAATGAAAAAATATTTTAATATGATAAAATCTATATTATTTGATATAATAAATGTTAAGCATTGGAGGTATTAAAATGGATAATATAGATTTAATTTTTAAAGCTCTATCAGATCCTATAAGACTTAGTATATTGAAAAGACTATACAGTGAAGAAAGTGTTTGTGTTTGTAAGTTGGTTGGAATCTTTGATATATCTCAATCTAAACTATCTTATCACTTAAAATTACTTTTATCTGCTAATCTTATAGATAAAACTTCTCAAGGTAAATGGAATTACTATTCTGTTAATAAAGATACAGTATCTAAAGTATTAACTTATGAAGTAATTCAAAAATTATTTTTATAAATACTTCACAAATCAAAAAAAGTTGATATAATGATTAATATATAATTTAATCA
>NZ_CP048741.1:1065521-1067090 GCF_018336475.1 Romboutsia sp. 13368 | reverse complement strand
ATTTTTAATATCAATTTTTTTTGATTTAAGGAGGTTGTATGAACATATTTAATTTTTTCACAGAACAAATTTTAGGTATGAAATGGTTATCTGATTTAATTACCTTATTTGTTCAAAATATATTAAATCTAAATGTATCAACTAGATTAGGTGGAAGTATTCAATTTTTCATTTATGATACTATAAAAATATTTATCCTTTTAGGAGTTTTAATATTTTTCATATCATATATACAAAGTTATTTCCCACCAGAAAAAACTAAAAATATACTATCAAGATTTAAAGGAATATCAGGAGCTATAATATCTGCTCTTCTTGGAACTGTAACTCCATTTTGCTCTTGTTCTAGTATTCCTATATTTATAGGTTTTAGTAATGCAGGATTACCACTTGGTGTTACTTTTTCATTTTTAATATCTTCACCTATGGTTGACCTTGCATCTTTACTTTTACTTGCATCATTCTTTGGAATGAAAATATCTATTCTTTATGTAATAATAGGACTTATAATTGCTGTTATCGGTGGAACTTTAATAAGTAAACTTAATATGGAAAATCAAATAAGAACTTATAATGAAAAAACTCGTGACTTATATGGAGAATCAGAAAACTTTAATCAAAAACAAAGACTTGATTATGCTTTATCTGATACTAAAATTATAATAAAAAATGTTTATAAGTATGTTTTAATAGGTGTTGGTATAGGTGCTTTAATACACAACTATATACCACAAGATATTATACTTAAAGTACTAGGTAATAAAAATCCATTTTCGGTTATTATAGCAGCAGTTGTTGGTATTCCAATGTATGCTGATATATTTGGTACAATTCCAATTGCAGAAGCATTATTTATGGCAGGAGTTCCAATAGGTACTATACTTGCATTTATGATGGGTGTTACAGCACTTTCACTTCCATCAATGATAATGCTAAGTAAGGTTGTTCGCCCTAAGTTACTAGCTATATTTATAGGAATTGTTACTGTAGGTATTATTATAACTGGATATTTATTCAATTATTTTAGTTATTTATTGATGTAAAATATTCTAAAATTAAACTTTGATAAAATAAAAAAACTCTTAGCATAAGATAAGAGTTTTTTAAACTGGCGGGAACAACAGGGCTCGAACCTGTGACCCATTGATTAACAGTCAATTGCTMTWTACAATCTTTTACTTCCATACATATGCATCTTTAACTATATTTTTGCGCATCAACTCTTCAAATTTATCATTTAAATCTAAAAATGCTAAGTTAAGTCTTACTTTATCTTGATTATTAAGATTTAATTTATGAGATTTACTTAATCCCATAGCAAACTTCCCCATAGCTATTCTAAAATCTTCATAATTTTTGTCATATAGCTTATACTCTTTACTTAAAATTTCTAGCTTTTTTAAGTTACTTTTCGATTCTTCTTTATATTCATTTATATCATCAACACTTTTTATATTCATATTAATTTCAGTAGTATTAAGTTTTAATTTTATTAAATAATTTTTATACTCATTTATCAACATTCTATCGTCTTGTCTCATAAACCCTATCTCCTATRTTAATTTTAAA
>NZ_CP048741.1:1064286-1064675 GCF_018336475.1 Romboutsia sp. 13368 | reverse complement strand
AAGGTAGAAATATATATYATGCTGGTGATTTAAACTGGTGGCACTGGGAAGGTGAAAATACAATAGAAGAAAATAAACATGCAGAATTTATATTCAAAGAAGAAGTAAATAAAATCAAGGGTAATACTTTTGATATAGCATTTATACCTTTAGATCCAAGACAAGGAAATGAGTTTTTCATTGGATTTGATACATTTATGAAAAATACAGATACTAAAGTAGCTATACCAATGCACTGTTGGGGAGATTACTCTGTTATAAAAAAATTAAAAGAATTAGAATGTTCTAAACTATATAAGGATAGAGTTGTAGATATAAACTATAAGAACCAAGAAATATATTTTAATTAATATATGTATAGTRTGTATGAAATAAAAAATCCATTGGAT
>NZ_CP048741.1:1061472-1063692 GCF_018336475.1 Romboutsia sp. 13368 | reverse complement strand
GTACTCTATTAATACCCTAAATATTATGTGTTAAACTATATTAATATATTATCTATTCTTTATAATTGTCTATAATATCATCAATAGTTTCTTCAGAATTAGTTATAACTCTAAACTCAACTCTTCTAGATGCCTCCTTATCCTCAACATTATTTTTATATATTCTTTGACTATAACTCATACCATTAGCAGTAATATTATTTATTAACCAATCTTCATATTCATTCAAGCTTTCCATATTCATAATATACTCTAATACATTTCTAGTTCTATCTTGGGATAACTCCATATTTTTAAAGTAAGAAGTCTTTGTATCTCCTCCCTCTTCCCATTCACTAGAGGTATGACCTTCTATTCTAATTTCTGTTACTTTATCTTTATAATTCGTATAAATTACATCTATATATCTAGGAAAAAATGAGTTAAGTATGTCTTTAAATTGAGATTTAAGTTCTGCTTCTCCCCTTGAAAAGAATACTTCTGGTTCTTTGAATCTTATAGTTCCATCTTCATCTATTTCCATATGCCAATTATTCATATCAGCTTCAAATTCATTATATAAATCTTCATAGATATTTTCTTTACTTTCTTCATAGGTTGTAACTATATTTTCTACAGTTTCTTGTTGTTTTTTAATATTTGTATTTTCATCTATTACCTTACTCATAAATATAACTGATGTAAATAGAAAAACTATCATAAGACCCGACATTAAATCAGATACTGATGACCATATATTATGACCATCTTTTTCTTTTCTTCTAAATTTATCTATTTTACTCATTTTAGTTATCTCCTTCAGAGGTAATCTCTTCATCTATGATGCTTACTATATCTTTATCTGCAAAGGCATCTTTTAATTCCTCTAGTAACCTATAGTAATCCTCTGAAAAACCTTCTGATATAGTTACTAATTGACCTGCCAAACAACTTAATGCATCTGTAAATTCTTCTATTAATGTATTATCTAATTTTTCTATTTTTCTAACACATAGTCTTTCCATTTCCTCTGCCATAGTTTTTATTTGATTTGAAGTTGCTACTGTTATATTTTCAAGTCTTTTTGTAGACTCACATATAGTATTATCTAATGTATTATTTATATTATTTGTTGTTTCTTTTAATAATTCTATTTGCTTGTTAATTTCAGAAGTATTTTCTTTAAATGAATTTTGTACTTCTTCATTGAAGTGAATTAATGTTTTATTAAAGCGTTTTTGTGTAGCTAATAGATGTTCATTTATATCTGGTATTAAGTCTTTTAAGCTATAGATTAACATCTTACACTGACTTATATGTTCTGATATTTCATATTTAAATTGTCTATTATTTTCATATATGGATTGTGTAGTTTTTGATAATACTTCTTCTGTTGTTTTTTCTAAGTAGGATTTTATATGGTTTAAATTTTGAGAGATTGCAGTTTCTAGATAAGTTGTGCTTTCTTTTGTTCGATTATCTATGTTTGTGAAGTGTTCATTTATTTGTGGTATAGATTCTCTAGCTTTATTTGATATTTCAATTATTGAATTATTTGAATTTATCATTATTTCTTGTGTTTTATTTATTTCTTTAAGTACTTCACTTAAGTTTTCATTATTTTCTTTTATAAGTGATGAATTTTTAGCAATAGCTTCTATTGAATTATCTGCATTATTTAAAGTTTGTATTACTGTTTCTAGTTCTTTAATTGTAATTTCTATAGTTTCTTTATAGTTTTCTTGCCAAGTTAATAAGTTGTTTACTCCACTATTTAGAAGTGTAAAACACTCTCCAAGCTTTTTAAACTCACCTATAAGCTCTTCTTGTTTAGCTAAGTTATTATTGTTTAAGTTTCTTATTTCATTTTTTAATTCTACTGTTAAGTTTTCTTGATGCTTAGACCAAATTTCACTTACTTTATTTAATACATTTTCAGTTTGTTTTTGATTTAGTAAAAGTGTATTATTTACATTTCTACTTTCATCTATCATTGTGTTAAAAAGTTCCATAATATCATCAATATTTTCTTCATCTTCATTTTTTAGGGCAATATATTTCATAAATATCGCGGCTGACATACCTATTATAGATGTTGCAAAGGATATTTTCATACCACTTAATAACAATGGTACACTTGATGTAATATCATTTGGGTCAAACTTCCATAACCCTATTGATATACCTACAAAGGTACCAAGTACACCTATTGTTGATGCTATGTTACCAAGTGTTGATTCC
>NZ_CP048741.1:1061373-1061452 GCF_018336475.1 Romboutsia sp. 13368 | reverse complement strand
TAAGAAAAAATATACTATGTAAAAAACTAAAATCCCAAATATTATTGTTACTACTAATTCCAAATATATCACCCCTTAT
>NZ_CP048741.1:1060175-1060256 GCF_018336475.1 Romboutsia sp. 13368 | reverse complement strand
CTCCACTTCCTTCTGTTTGTTTTAATAATAATTCTAAATCTTTTAAGTCATGTCCTGATACAAGWATACCTGRATTATTTC
>NZ_CP048741.1:1058604-1058875 GCF_018336475.1 Romboutsia sp. 13368 | reverse complement strand
TTTCTATAAACCAATCTTTATATCCGCTTYCTATATTAGGCTTTTCTTCATATAACAAGGTATAGTTAGTTTCATTTGAAATTTTATTAGCAATTTTTAAATCCCTTTCTTCATTTAATTGATTAAACTGCCAATAAATTTCTTCTCCAGATGAATGATATGATATAGCTCCATCAAATAGATATTTTTCAGTTAGATGTTTAAGAGCAATAGTTTCTGGTTCAGAAAAACTATATAAACCTGAATATCCTTTAAAACCAGGTATTAAAAC
>NZ_CP048741.1:1056175-1058048 GCF_018336475.1 Romboutsia sp. 13368 | reverse complement strand
GAAAAAAGCAAATGATCTAGCAAAATACTCAATGGATAACAATAAGGGAGGTTGCTAGAAATGAATAGAGATGAATGCATTGAAGTACAAAAAATATGGTTAGATAAAAAAGATAAAATAGAATATTGATTATAAAAATTAAAAAATAGTAAAAAAATAAGCTCCTATTATAGGAACTTATTTTTTATTAATTTGCTTTTACTTCATTATTAATTTCTTTAGAATTGTATTTTTCCATTATTTTTTCATCTACTTTATCAAATATATAATTAAATACTTTACTATATATTGCTCCAATACCATTGTTTAATATACGAAGTATTATAGCACCACCTAAACCTAAAACCGGTACTGCTGATGATAATGCTCCAAAACAGTTAAATACAGTTTGCCATTGATAAGTTGCACAGAATCCTACTAAAAGCCCTCCTAGCATACCTATAAGACTTCTAGATTCTACTGGTACAAATAAACAAATTACAAAGTATACTATACATCCAACAATGATATATGGGAATCTAGTTTTTATTCTAAAGTCTATCTTTTCTTCATTTGGCTGAAGTATTGACATACATGCAAATCCTATCCACATTACTTTTGGTAAATTTATTAATTCTCCTATTAACATACCAGAACATATTCCAAGAGCTAATTTTAACTGCCACTTAGTTCTTTCATTACTAAAATTAAATCCTTTTATTACATCAGCAAATGTACTTTTAAATTCTGTTTTTCTTTGTTTTATATAGAAAATTCCAGCTACTATAACTCCACCTACTAATAAAGCAACAGCACGATTAGTATATACTCCTACATTACTAACTGGATTACCATATAAAAGTAAATAACCTAATACAAATATTGATTGATTAGATAAATTAACATTATAGCAAGCTAAAACTACTATTGCCAATATTGAAATAAAGTTTATAACAAAACTTAGTATTGGTGCTGACATACTAGATAAGTATGGTCCAACAATAAAAATACAGAAAACTCCCAAAATAGCAAATGCTGAATGCTTAGCATTGTAGTCTAAGTAAGACAGTCTAAACGTTAATAATGCAATAACTGTTACAACTCCTACTATGCTGTTTTCACTTCCAAATACTTTATTAAAAGCTGTAACCATAAGTATACAAAATACAAGACATAATATATTTTTAATTATAAATGCAGTTAAATACTTTTGTTTTAATTTTTTATCTTTAGTATTTTGAATTAATGGTTTTAAATTGTTTGCGCCTAATTGCATGGCTTGATAAAAAGTCATTATAATATCTCCTTTCTTTCTTCATTCATTTTTGTATTCACTTTTTCTATATAATTCATTAAATTTAAAAAATCTTCATCACCTAATATTCTACGTAATTCATAGATTGGGCTTAAATAATATTCATATATTTTTTGTACTTGTTCTATACCTAAATCAGTAATTGAAACAATGTAGCTTCTTTTATCCTTTGTATCTTGTGTTTTTGTTAAATACCCGCCTTTGTTTAAATTATCTATTATTCTACTTATAATTGTTTTATTAACACCCATTATTTTACTAAGGCTCATTGGGGTCATGCCATCTTTATGTATTATAAGTTGAGATAACAATTCTAGGTGTTGTGCTGGCATTTCGTATTCTTTAGTAGCACGACGTATAATTGTTCTGCTAAATAATTTTATATCTTGCATTTTTTCTATCATATAAATCCAATTAAAATTTTCCATATTTGTTCACCACTTTCTAAATCTATGGCTTTATATAGTATATAATTTAGTTGACTTTGTAAACTATATTGTAACTAAAATTTTTTATAATGTCAATTTTATGTTTTTGGTATTATATTTACTGTAAGTATTGATAATTGCCCTAATTTAG
>NZ_CP048741.1:1054954-1056160 GCF_018336475.1 Romboutsia sp. 13368 | reverse complement strand
ATAATTACATTACTAAATTATATTCAAAATAACTTAATTTACAACTTTCTTGTATATAAGTAAAAAATCTCTATATGCAAATTTACTTATAGAGATTTTTTAACCAAAAGTTTTTAGGTTCTTGATGTTCACTAATTGGTAATAATTCATACCCTTCATCAACTAAATAACCAATTAATGAATCCAAAGCTTCTACAGTTTGTTTTTTTTCATGTATCAATATTATTATTTCATTTTTATTTTTAGAATATGTTTTTGCATTTTCTACTATTTCACTAGATGAATATTTCCAATCCTCCGTATCTATATTCCAGTCCCAAACTTTATATCCAGAATCTACAAGGATATCAAAAGAATCTTTAGGGGTATAAGGTTTGCTTCCATATGGAAGTCTAATTAAGCTAGAATATTCACCAGTTATATCGTAAAATGTTTTATTATTTAAATCAAATTCTTCTTTTGCAGAAGCTTTATCTTTATATAATTGGTGTATATCATGAGATACACTATGAAGTCCTGCAGAGTTACCGCTCTMRATATTCTCTGTACTTCATCTTTATGCTTATTCATATTTCTATTTATCATGAAAAAAGTTGCTTTTACATTATGTTTATCTAGTATATCTAGTATTTGATTTGTATATTTTGATGGTCCATCATCAATAGTTATATAAGCTACTTTGTCATAAGTTATACCTGGACCTTTAGTTGAATTTTCAGGAATTTTATTTATTATTTCTGTGATAGTATTAGTCTTTATTGTTCTATATATATTAYTATTAAGATAATTTATTTCTTTTCTTTCACAAATAAATTTAATTAWTCTCTTTTATACTATTTACAACACATCCCTTTATATGATTTTCAAGTATAATAGATCCAACTTTATTAATAGCAGATCTTATGGCTGATATTTGGGTTAGTATATCTATGCAATACCTTTCTTCTTCTACCATTTTTTGTATTCCCTTAACTTGTCCTTCTATTCTATTTAGCCTTTTTATAAGCAAATCCTTATCTTTCATTGTGCACCTCTTAGATTTTTTATAGTTATTTAACTATTTTTATCTATCTTAAAATATACTATGCTAATTATCTTTATCTATTAATTTTTATTATACATCATTTTATTAATTCTTACAATTTACATAGAAAATCATTTCTTTTAAATTTAAGTTTCTGAGTTATAACTTCTTAAATTTAAGTT
>NZ_CP048741.1:1053915-1054035 GCF_018336475.1 Romboutsia sp. 13368 | reverse complement strand
TATCTCTTTTAAATATTCATGTATTCCATCAACATTCATATGTTTATCAAAGGATGGTACATATTTTAAGTTATTAGGATTATCCATATCAACTAATCCTTCTTCTTTATTTATATGGCT
>NZ_CP048741.1:1053794-1053904 GCF_018336475.1 Romboutsia sp. 13368 | reverse complement strand
CTCTAAAACCATCTATTCCTTTATCTAACCACCAATTTATCATCTTATATATTTCATTTCTCATATCTTCATTTTTCCAGTTTAAATCTGGTTGTTTTTTGCTAAATAAA
>NZ_CP048741.1:1051465-1053255 GCF_018336475.1 Romboutsia sp. 13368 | reverse complement strand
TATAAAATAAAAGTAAAAAATCCAATAGACAATCTATTGGATTTTTTACTTTAGGTTATATTATTTTTTTATTTTATACTTATTTTCTGAAACTAATTCTTCTCTTATTTTATTGTTTTCTTCGCCTAAAAATACTCTATATGTTTTTACTATTATATTATCTTTATCACGACTTTCTTGTGTCTTTATATATAACTTTTCTCTATCTTTACTATGACCGTATATTTTAGATGTTATTGCTCCATTAGAAACTATATTCTTTATATATATAGGATGAGCAAAATTATTTTTAAACTTTAAATCAATATATCCATAAGATACAGCAGCATCTCTTCCTTTTGCTACATAGTGTGATGGATATGTATGATTATGAACTTCCACTATATCAAGACCTGATATTAAAGCTGCATTATATATTGTTGTTGATACTTGACATACTCCTCCACCTTCTCCATTTATATAACGACCACCTACTATTACTTTTGCTGTTTTATAACCATTACTCCATGTTCTAGCACCTGTAGCTTTATTATAAGAAAATAAATCTGAAGGCATTATAAGTATATCACTAGTACTTTTTCCAGCAACATATATATTACTTCCTCTCGCACTATGGTCATTAAAGCTCGTACTAAATTGACCTAAAACACTATTTATAGATTTTACATGCTCTGTAGTAATTGTAGGCTTTATGATTTTTATAGGTAATTGTATATCTTTTAGTGATTTAGATTTTATCATATCATATATTTGTTCTTTTAAACTTGAAATGTCAACCTCTATACCTTCCTTTGATGGTGTAGTCGTTATTTGACCACTATCTGATATTTGTATAGTTGCTTGTTGTACATTTTTATTTATTTGCTCTTGAATAGTTGATATAATTTTACTTAGCTTATATTCATTATATGTTGCTAATAAATCTATATTATATGGTTTATTTATTTCTAAATCACATTTTCTTTTTATATTTTCAAATTTACTGTCACTTCTAGTATATGAATATGCTTTTTTTACTGCATCGTCTATATTATAATCTAAATCTATGTCACTAGGATTTATAGTCCATGTTTTATCATTATATTTTATATATATTGTTTTTGGTGAGTACTTTTTCTCTATAATCTCTTTAGCTTCATTTACTTTTAGTTTACCTACATTTATTTGCTCAATATATATATTTTTAAATATGTTTCCATTAAAGTTGTTATTTGGCTTTTGCATCCCTGTTGTTAACATTAAAATTATAAGTAAAGATAATATTAAGGTAAACTTATGTGCTAATTTATATTTATACATTATTGAATTTACTCCTTGATATATTTTTATAAATTTATGTTTACCTATAATTTATTTTATATTCTTATTACTTATATGTGTTTATGAATAAATATGATTATTTTGCAAATACTTTTATTGTACATTTATAACGTTTTATATGGAGGTACTTATGAAAAATTCAAAACAACATTTAACAGATGCATTTGCTCAACTTCAAGAAGCTCAAATAAATTTAAAACATGCTTTAGATAGTGCAGAAAAATTAAATAATAAACAAAATATAGGAAATACATTATCTTTAGTAGAGGAAGCAGTGTCTGCTGCAGCAAGCAGTGTTGCATATTATCAAGATACTAATGAATAGTATGATTAATCTAACACTAGATAAATTAATCTTTAAAAAGACTTAATATTAATTAAGTCTTTTTTTATGCTTTKTTATTCAACATTTTTCAACAAAAACTACTCTTTTTATGTTTTTATGTGTTATAATATCATTATTAATGATA
>NZ_CP048741.1:1050130-1051435 GCF_018336475.1 Romboutsia sp. 13368 | reverse complement strand
GACTTAATATTAATTAAGTCTTTTTTTATGCTTTTTTATTCAACATTTTTCAACAAAAACTACTCTTTTTATGTTTTTATGTGTTATAATATCATTATTAATGATATATTAATTAGAATTATAAGTACACGTATATAGAAGACTATGTCTTCTTATTTTATAGAAAAGAGGTTAATTTAAGCCTCGTATGTAGAGAAATCTGCATAGGACACAACTTGAATTGCAGGTAATTCCTAAAGCCTAAGTGCCACAACGTAAAAGCGAATAGCTTTAAGCGTGATGGAACGAAAGTAGAAAAAAGTCTTAGGATGGCATAAGGTTAAATCCTAAGTGCTATTAAAAATGGATGTTCATGCAGGGAAGTCCCGAATAGGGAAACCTTCAACGACTAGACCTAAAAGGTCGTACACTATAAGCTATTGATAGTGGAAGTAGGTTGCCCCTAACGAGTAATGTCGAGGGTGAAGAAATAGTCTGCTCTCATATGAAAATATGAGAAGTTCATAAGAGAACTGCATAAGGTTAGCGCCCTTATGTGAACAAGAGGTGTTTATATTTTGATAAAGACTGTAAAATTATCTAAATTCAACGGAGAGATTTGTGAAAACTTATATGCTAATGTGCTTTTAATAGGAGCATCTAGTTTTAATGATATAACAATATTATTTAATAAAGTAATAAATGCAATGTCAAATAAAAATTGGCTTAAGTTTCGTGATGCACAATACTTATTAAATGTTATAAATAAAGGTGGATTTATAGTTGGTTGTTATGTTGAAAATACTTTAGTAGCATGTGCTATTTGCGAACCTCCAAGTGGAGATTATTTAAACAATCTTTATGAAATTGGTATGACTGATGATGAAATCAATTCAACATATGTATCTGGATATGTAATGGTAGACCCTCTTTATAGAGGTAATTCATTACACAAGATACTGCTTGAAACTAGAATTGAAGAATCTATCGCTAGAGGTAAGAGTAATATATTAACTGCTGTTGCTGCAGAAAATGTATATAGCTTAAGAACTATTTTAAGCTTAGGCTTTGAAATAAAACTTCAGAGAGAAAATCAGCACGGGATAAATAGATACATTTTATTAAAGAAATTAGATACTACTTTACCTAAAGAAAATGAAATAATAGCATAACTAATAGCTATATCGAGAAAATAATCTTATTATTTTCTCGATATAGCTATTTTTCTTTTGTAATAAACATTTTAATCCTAAATATTTCTTACAAATTTGTTATTTTTTTATAATTTCTTTGATTATTACTACATTTTTACATTATAATTTAATA
>NZ_CP048741.1:1045717-1050107 GCF_018336475.1 Romboutsia sp. 13368 | reverse complement strand
GATTATTACTACATTTTTACATTATAATTTAATATATAGTAATACAACTAGTAATATAAGGGGGAAATTATGTCTTTTTTTAAGAAATTCAAAAACAAAAAAGTTGCAATAGCTGTTGGTGTAATATTATTAGCTTCACTATCAGTAGGCATAACTTACATTAATAAGAATTCTAATAGCTCTTTAGCTGAAGAAAATTATGTAGAAACTTATACTATTGCAGATAATGAAAAAATATTTATAAATGGAGTTATTTTACCAACAAAATCTAAAGACTTTACTCTTCCATCAGAGGATGAAATAAGTAAATTAAACGTTACAAATGGAAAGATTGTTAAAGAAGGAGATCTTTTATTTACAGTAAAAAATGAAGATGTATTAAATGAAATAGATCTATTAAAAGCTCAAATAACTGAACTAAAAAACGCTTCTACTGAAAATGACCCTTTAATAGAATCTGAAATAAATAAATTAGAAGCTCAAGTATCAGCATTAAATAAAAAGGCTTATATAAATACTACTGCTCCATTTGCTGGGAAAGTTTATTTCAATGATAACGGTATGGATTCTCAATATAGTTCAACTATTACGCTTCAAAGTACTACATTTTATATGAAGGGCCAAACAAGTGAAGAAGATTTATCTAAACTTCAAATTGATGACCCCGTTAGTGTAACGGTTTTATCTACAAATAAAAAAGTATCAGGTAGAATTAGCTCAATATCTGATAGACCATCAACTAGCCAAAGTGATAATATATCAAACTCTTCTCTATCTTATTATGATATTAATGTATCATTCGAAAACCAAGAAGATTTAGTTAATGGATTCCATGTACAAGCTTGTATAGAAATAACTGATAACTTATGTAAAGTTCCAACTACTTCTATACTTAAAGATGAAAATGATAAGCCATATGTATTTGAAAGYTTTGATGGAATATTAAAAAAACAAATAGTTGAAATACAAAGTCAAAATGATGAATTTACTGTTATAAAAGGTGGACTTGATAAAAAAGATATTATAGTTAGATACCCATCAGAAGAAATGAGTGAAGGAGATTTAATTACTGTAGATAATTTAGAAGCTAATACTGAAGGTGCACAAAGTGAATAGTCTAATAAAGCTTAAAGATATTAATAAATACTATAAGGTGGGTAAAGAAAAATTTCATGTTTTAAAATCATTAAATATTGATATAGAAGAAGGCGATTTTGTAATGATAATGGGTAAATCAGGTAGCGGTAAAACTACATTACTTAATGTCCTAGCCTTTTTAGATAAATTTGATGATGGTTCATACTTTTTTAATTATGAAAATGTAAGTAATTTAAATGAAAATCAACGTTCTACATTTAGAAATAAACATATTGGATTTATTTTTCAACAATTTAATTTAATTGAAACATTAAATGTTTATCAAAATATTGAACTTCCACTAATTTATGATGGTAAGTTAGATAAATCAGAAAGAGAAAATATAATAAAAGAAAAATTAGAACAAGTTGGCCTATTAGATAAAATTAAAAGCATGCCTTTACAACTTTCTGGAGGTCAACAGCAACGTATAGCTATAGCTAGATCATTAGTTAATAACCCTAAGCTTATATTTGCTGATGAACCTACTGGTGCATTAGATAGTGAAACTAGTAATGATATTATGGAACTTTTAAAAGATTTAAATAATCAAGGTAAAACTATAATAATGGTTACACATGATGCTGATTTAATAAAATACGCTACTAAGGTTATAAAGCTTAAAGATGGTGTTTTATATGAGGAGGCTAACTATGAGTGTAATTAAAAGTTCTTTAACAAATTTAAAAGGTCATAAGTTACGTGTATTCATTACTCTGATTTGGATTATAATTGGTATAACCTCATCTATACTTGTTAGCTCTATAGGAAATGGTTTAAAGAAAGAAGTTATAGATTCTGTAAATAGTTTAAATCCAAATAAAACTAGGATATACTTTGAACCTAACGATTCTAATATGGTTAATATGGAAAGCTTTTTAAATCCATTTAAACTAGAAGATATAGATGAGTTATCATTTATAGATGGGGTTGAAAGAATCAGTTCTAGTCAAGATGATTTTAGTATTGGGTCTATGTATTATGGCGATGCATATTTCAATAAAAAGACTACATATGTAGAAATTAAAGAATTTAAAGCTGAAGATAAACTATTACCAGTATACGGTAGAAGCTTTTCTTATGATGATACTAATAGAAAAGTCATAATAATCACTTTACAAAATGCAATTGATTTATTTGGTAAGGCAGAAAATGCTATAGGTAAAGGGATAAGTATAAATAATCAYATATAYGAGGTTATTGGTATTGTTAATGAAAGTTCTATAAAAAGTGATAAAGAAGCTAATATGTATTATGACGATATAAACTATATTACTTCATATATGCCAAGTAAGGCATTTAATAACTTAATGAATGAGTTTTCATATCCTCAGGAGATATATTCTCTAGATTTAGTAGTATCTAAAGGATATGATATTAATGAAGTTTCTGAAAATGTTATAAACAAATTATATGAACTTCATCCAGATATAAATGGTTCATATAATATTGAAGATCCTACTGAAGCTACTAAAGAGCTTGAGTCTTTGATATCTACTATAAATAAATTTGTAACTCTTATAACTGCTATTTCTATGTTTGTTGGTGGAGTTGGTGTTATGAATATAATGTATGTATCTGTAATGGAAAGACAAAGAGAAATAGGTATTAGACGTGCTATTGGAGCTAAGCCTTTAGATATATTAATACAGTTTTTAGTTGAGGCAATATTTATAACTGTGCTAGGTGGTATAATCGGTATATTAATTGGATTTATAGTTGTTAATTATGCATCTAGCTATTTACCATTTAAAGCAATACCTAATATAAATAGCTTATTATTTGCAAGTATGACTACTGTAGTTACTGGTACTGTATTTGGTATTGTTCCAGCTATTAAAGCATCTAAATTAGATCCTATTAAAGCTATTTATAAATAATTATATTAAAAAAGAGATTACTCGTTAGTAATCTATAAGCTATATACATTGCTTAAATTTATTTATCCTCATACACTATATTACCTCTACATATAGTGTAATTTATTTTTCCGTATAATTTATGTCCTATAAATGGAGAGTTAGAAGACTTAGAAGCAAAATTATTTACCTCATAGCTTTCATTTTCATTAAATATTACTAAATCAGCTACTGCTCCTTCTTTTATATATCCACAGTCAAGATTATAAAGCTTAGCTGGATTTATAGTCATCTTTTCAAGTAATTTTATCATACTTAAATGACCTTTTTTTACTAAGTTAGTTACACCAAGAGCTAATGCAGTTTCAAGACCTACTATTCCACTTGGAGCTTTAGCAAACTCTACATTTTTCTCATCATAAGTATGAGGTGCATGGTCAGTTGCTATTATTTCAATAGTATCATCTTTAAGCCCTTCTATTATTTTATTCTTATCAAATTCAGTTCTTAAAGGAGGATTCATTTTAGCATTTGTACCATAAGTTAATACATCTTCTTCTGTTAAAGTAAAATGATGAGGTGTTGCCTCTGCATATACATTCGCTCCTAATTTTTTAGCCATTCTTACAGTTTCAACAGATACTCCAGAGCTTATATGTTGTATATTTACTTTTGCTCCTGTTTTTATAGCTATCATACAGTCCCTTGCTACCATAACATCTTCTGCAATATTACTAGCTCCAGATATTCCTAACTTTTTAGATATTTCACCTTCATTTATTCCTGCTACAGTTATAAGAGAAGGATCTTCTTCATGGAAGCTAAGAGGTACGTCAAGCTCTTTTGCTTTTAACATTGCTTTATATATAACATCACTATCCATTATTGGAAGTCCATCATCTGTAAATCCAACTGCTCCACATTCCTTAAGAGCTTTCATATCTACTAATTCTTCACCTTTAAATCCTTTCGTTATCGCACATGCTTGTAAAACATTTATAGGTGATAATTTAGCTTTTTCTTTTATATATTCTAAAGTTTCTTTGTTATCAACTATAGGATTAGTATTTGCCATACATACTACTGTTGTAAATCCACCTTTAGCAGCTGATAATGAACCTGTTTTTATATCTTCTTTATGAGTAAATCCTGGATCTCTAAAATGAACATGAACATCTATAAGTCCTGGTGAAACTATACAATTACTTGCATCTATAACTTTTTTATATTCGTTTGTAGATTCAAATTTACCTATTTTAGATATTTTATCTCCTTTTATGATTATATCTAATACTTCATCTCTTTTACTTTTTGGGTCAACTACTCTACCGTTTTTTATAAGTATCATTTTTATTTTTCTCCCTTTAAATATTAATATTTAGCTATATATTAAA
>NZ_CP048741.1:1042086-1045602 GCF_018336475.1 Romboutsia sp. 13368 | reverse complement strand
CATAGCCTATCATTAAAATGATTATTATATAACATATTGAGTTAATTGTTTATTGTAAAATTTATATACATATTTATTTTACATTAGATTTTCTAAATTTAATAACTTCTAGTAACAGCGTAGATATTATAGCCAATAATAAGCATATTCCTAATTCGCTAATACCAAATTCTCCTGGAATATCAAATATAGGTCTCATAAAAGGTAATAGTGTAACTCCGTATATTACTAAACATGCTATCACTGCATATATTACATACATATTAGAAAATACTCCAAGTTCCTTTAATGTATATTCGTTAGATCTAGCTGGTAGAGTTTGTAATATTCTACATAGTGTTATAGTAGAAAATGCCATTGCCGTTCCAAGATAAGGATTAGTTTTTCTTCCTATAAATTGAGCTATTATAACCATTATACCTATTACTATACCTCTATATAACACAGCCTGTATAGTTCCACCTGCTAAGATACTTTCATTAGGGTCCCTTGGTGCATGTGACATTACATTCTTTTCAGGTTTCTCAAATCCTAAAGCTATAGCTGGTAATGAGTCTGTTACTAAATTTATAAATAGTAGCTGTAATGTTGTAAATGGATTTGCCCAGTCTACAAATACTGCAAATAATATGGCAAGTATTCCTGCAAAGTTTCCTGCAAAAAGATATGTTATAGATTTTTTTATGTTTTTATATACAGTTCTACCTACTTCAACCGCATTTACTATAGTTGCAAAGTTATCATCAACTAGTATCATAGCTGATGCATCTTTTGCTACATCTGTACCACTTCCCATAGCTATACCTATATCAGCTTGTTTTAATGCAGGTGAGTCATTTACCCCATCACCTGTCATGGCTGTTATTTGACCTTTTTTCTGCCAAGCCTTAACTATACGAATTTTATTTTCAGGAGAAACTCTTGCATATACTGGGATATGTTCTAGCTTTTCATCTAGTTCTTCATCACTAAGGGCATCTAGCTCTTGTCCAGTTAAAGCCATATCGCCTTCACTCATTATACCTATATCTTTAGCTATAGCAGCTGCTGTAGTTTTATGGTCTCCTGTTATCATAATAGTTTTTATACCTGCACTTTTAGCTTCTTTAACCGCATCATATACTTCTTCTCTTGGTGGGTCTATCATAGCCATTAGACCTACTAAAGTTAAATCATCTTCATCCTCAAGTGTTGGTACAAAGTTATCATCTTCAACATCTTTTATAGCAAATGCAAGTACCCTTAAAGCTTTATTTGAAAATTCTTCATTAACCCTTTTATATTCATTAATTATATCTTCATTTATATCTATAGTATCTCCATCTACCATTGCATATTTACATCTATCAAATACTACATCAGGTGCTCCTTTAGTAAACATATATACATTTCCATGTATATTATTTACTGTAGACATAAGCTTTCTATCACTATCAAATGGTATTTCGCTTAATCTATTATATCTATCTCTTAAGGTGTTATAGTCTAAATGTCTACTATTAGCAAACTTTATTAATGCAACCTCAGTTGGGTCCCCTATTTCCTTACCTTCATTATTTATATTTGAATCATTACATATAGCTGATGCAACAGTTAATGTCTTAGATTGATATGAATAATTTATATTTTGAGGTTCCATATTTACTTTAGGAGTTTCATACATATAAAAATCTACTACTGTCATTTTATTTTGAGTTAAGGTTCCTGTTTTATCTGTACATATTATGCTAGTAGAACCTAAGGTTTCAACTGCTGGTAGTTTTCTAATTATAGCTTGTTTTTTAGCCATATCATTTGTTCCAACAGATAAAACTATTGTAACAATAGATGATAGTGCTTCTGGAATGGCTGCTACTGCTACTGCTATTGCAAACATAAATGAGTCTATTATAATTCTACTTCGAGGTATATCTGAGCCATCCATAAAGTTTCTTATAACTTGAATTAAAAATATAATTGCAGCTATAGCTACTATAAATACTCCAAGCTTTTTACCAAAATCATCTAACTTTTCTTGAAGTGGTGTTTGCTTATTTTCTGCAGTTTCAAGTAGGCTTGCTACCTTACCCATTTCTGTATTCATTCCAGTAGAAGTAACTACAAATGTACCTCTACCATATACAACTAAAGAACCACTAAATACCATGTTCTTTTGGTCACCTATTGTAACATCTTCATCTATCTTCTCGTTATGTTTAAGTACTGGCTCTGATTCTCCTGTTAGCATACCTTCTACTATTTTTAAGGTTTGAGCCTCTATTATTCTACCATCTGCAGGTATATAGTCTCCTGCTTCAAGTATTACTATGTCCCCTGGTACTAATTCTCTACCATCTATAGTTTGCTTTTGATTATCTCTTATTACTTTAGCTTTTGGTGCAGATAACTTTTTTAAGCTTTCTAAAGAACCTTCTGCTTTCTTAGTTTGTGTTATACCTAATACTGAGTTAAGTATTATAACTATAAATATAATTACAGACTCTACTACTTCACCTAAAAATATTTGAACAATAGCTGCAATTAAAAGTATTATTATTAAAGGGTCTTTAAAGCTTTCTAAAAATAACTTCCAAGTTGGAACTTTATTTCCTTCTTTAAGTTCGTTGTATCCTACTTTTTCTAATCTCTTTTTTATTTCTTCGCTAGTTAATCCATTTATATTTGATTTAAGAGATTCTATAGACTCTATGTATTTTTGTTTATAGTACACATTTTAGCCTCCTTTATCTTTATTCTATTTACTTAGTATTTCTTATATTTAGTAAGTTATTAATTATATGAGAAAATATTAAAATATTAATTTAGTTAAAAGGAATANNTAATACAAAAAAGGTATGAAATATTAGTTACTTCATACCTTTTTTGTATTATTTATTTGTGCTATTTATATTACTTAGTATAGTGCTTAAATCTATTGTCATATTAATATTTAATCCACTTGATTCAACTTTAAGTTTATCTATACTTATACCTTTAAAATTATCTTTATAGATAATTACAGAGCCTTCTTTAAAGTCTATATTAATATCTTCACCTTTAGGGAACCAGTCTTTTATAAAGCTTTTTAAAGCTATATTTACTAGCCAGTTGGATATTTTTAAATCTAAGAACTTAACTTCTTGGATTTTAAGCTCTAATTCTTTATTATTATTTAATGTTGGAATTACTTTTACTTCTATTGGTGTAGTTATATTGCTTATTATATTATAATCAACTCTTATAGATATATATCCTTCACCTATATCTACTTTAACATTTTCCATTTTATCATTTTTAGTATGTTTTAAGAAATAATCAACTCCACTTAATATAGATTCTCTAGGAGCTACAAACTCACCTCTTATACCAACTGGGTTATCTATTAATTCTATATTATTAGCCTTTACACCTGAAATAGATTTTAGAAACTTTATTTCCTGTATAGTTTCATTATCTTCAAGTATTTCTGTTTTATTATCTTGTTCATATATAATATCATTAGTAGTATCTTTATTTATAGATATAAAACCATAAATA
>NZ_CP048741.1:1037937-1042052 GCF_018336475.1 Romboutsia sp. 13368 | reverse complement strand
ATCTTTATTTATAGATATAAAACCATAAATACCTAATAAAACTAATACTAAAATTACTATTACTATACTTATTTTTTTAAAATTCATAACCTATCTCCACTATTTAATTTTATAGTTATAATTTATAACTTTATTTAATTATCATACAACATGCTGTGTATATTAGCAATATAACCCTTTGTTGGATTTTTTATCACTATACTTCTAAGTCCACCTACTATCTTATTATCTTGTATTATAGGTGATCCACTCATACCCACAACTGCACCACCTCTATATCTTATTAAATCTTCATCAATTATCTTTATTTCAGATGATTTTTTACCAACCTTTGTTATTTCTATTTCATGTAATTTTAATTTATTTGTTACAGGAGTTTTACAATATATATATGCTTTTCCCTTTTTAGGAGTTGATATTTCTAAAGCTTTTTTCTTAGAATATTTAAAATCATCATATTTTCCTTTAACACCGTATTCTCCCATTGAATAAACTGTACCTATTTTTTTATCAGTTATATTAGCTATTAAACTACCTACCCTATCTTTATATGATTTTATCTCTTGAACATAAGATGTTTCAAAAACATCACACTTATTAAATTCAATGGGTATACTTGCCATCTTTATACTATGAGATATACCTATAAATTCACCATTTTCATCCGTAGCTGTTATAGTACCTATCCCTGTTGCATCTTGTTTTAATACATACATTCTAAGCTCATCTGTAGTCATTTCTTGTATATAGTTTTTACCTTCTCTAGAGAATTCAACTATTATATCTTGATTTTTTAACTTCATAATTTCATTTATTTTATCTATTGATTTTGCCTTCTTAAGTTTATACTTTACTGATAATATTATATCTCCATATTCTAAGTCTTTTGCCTCCTCTGTTAACCTTTGATATACATATGGATGCTTTAAAGATATGTCTAATCCTACAACTTCTCCACTTGGAACTAATTTAATATTATCTTGGCAAAATATTAATGAGGTAGAAAATGATAGTGTTATAATTAAACTTAAAATCAATTTTTTAAATAATTTCATTATGTCAACTCCTTCAATGTATAGGTTTAAGTTTATGATATGTAATATTTTATATTTTACTTTGTAAAATTTTAGGTTGTATAATTTGAATAATAATAGGTTTTAATTAATATAATTATATTAATTGTTGAGGTGATTTTAATGAATTGTGAAAGCAGTAATTTGTTTATTTCTCCTGAAATATTGTTTTTATCACTTTTACTTTTCTTACTTATAGCTAAGGTTGACTGGGAATCTATACTTTAATTTAACATATTATTAGCTAAAAAATAAAGTGGACAGATTTAATCTGCCCACTTTTATACATTATTATTTATTAATTGGTTTTATTAATTACAATAATTAAGTTCTTCTACTTTATTATTTTTAACGCCTATTTGTGCTGCTATTACTGTTAATATATTCATAGCTATAAATATACTAAACCCTAATCTATATCCTAAAACTACATTAGTAGTGTTTTGTATTATAAATGCTATTAATAAGTTTATAATACCACTTCCTATAAACTCTGATGTATTCACTATACTTGTAGACAATCCAGAATACTTTTCTTCATTTTTATATTTAACATCATTAAAAGCTTGTAAGTGACCCATGTTTATACATCCTATAATAAAAAATGCTACAGGTAGAGTAAGTATTGGAGGTTTTGCCTTACATATTACTATTATATATCCCCATATTAATATATTTATCATTGCTCCTATTTTTAATATGTTAAATTTGCTACTCTTAACTCTATTAAATAAGAAATTCATTATAATAGATCCAGCTACAAATCCATATGTAAAGAATGATATTATAAATGCAGATACACTCTTACTTACATTATATACGTCTATTATATAGCTAACTCCCCATAGACTTGTAAAGGATGTAGATATTCCTACTAATGAAAATAAGATTAGTGAATTATACCAAGTTGATTTATTAGTAAGAACTGATTTTAAACCTTCTTTTAATTTTATCTTTTCAACTTCTTCTATTTTTATATTTACATCAAATCCATGCTCTTTAGGTGTATCTCTAATTACTATATATATACTAAATCCTATTACTACACCTATTATCCCAATTAGTATAAATGAATTTCTCCATCCTATAAAATCATTTAAATATACTAATGGGAATGTTGCAAATACTGTACCTAAATTACCTATAAAAGAAAACTTTGCAGTTACAGATGCGAATTCTTCTTTTTTAAACCAATTTCCTTGTATTTTAAACATAGCAAGTAATATTACAGACGTTCCAACTCCAACCATTATACGAGATAAATATGCTAAGTATATATTATTCATAGTTCCAAATAATATAGAACCTACTCCACCAATAATCATCCCTATACTACTTATCTTTCTAGCACCATATTTATCTATTAATATTCCTGAAGGTATTTGCATAATAGCATAACTATATAGTRCTAATGATGCTATATTTGAAATTTGTAATTGAGTAAAACCTAATTCATTTGATAAATTATCAGTTATAACTGCTGTTGATAATCTAAAAAATAGTACTAATATAAATGAAAATGTAAGTAACCACCATATGCTCCATTTTACAGTTGAATATTTTTTACTCATAAATCCCCCTTATTANATTATNTMTACCTCAACTATCAAATTTCCTTTTTTTATTTATATTTTTTATAAAAATTCATTTTACTTTAACTATATAGTACATAAAATGCCTTATTAATATTTTTTACTCATAAATCCCCCTTATTAATTATATATTTTACTTTGTATTGTAAAAATCTTTATTAGTAAGCTCATATAATACTTCTGCATTTATAAATATATTAGAGGTTTTAGCTCTTTGAATATACCTATTTTTTCTCTTAACATATTTATTATATTCAATGTTAAGCCTTAGTTGGTATAAATTTCTGATATTATATTCTATCTTTTATTTTCTATTATTTTTTAGGAAGTTTCTTTATTCTACTAGGAAATTGTAAAGTACTACTCTTTTCCTTAGCTATTTTTCCATATAAAAATACTATATCAAACTCTACTTCTACATTTTAAGTATTATTTGATATAGCTATCTTCTAACCTAGTTTTCTTTTTATAAAGTCTTTCATATACTCCTTATGCTCTTCAAAGACCTTTACTCTATTTACATTAGCTCCTGATGGATGCGGAAAATTTAATAAAATTTGATTTTCTCCTATAATCTCTTCTTCTTGTAATTTAATTAAGACTTCCTCTACAGCTTTTCCAAGTGGTATTAAAAGTACATTTTCTGGTTCTTCTAGTCTTTTAAATTCATCTATAAAATTATCACATACATACTTCATTAAAAACTTATTCTTAATAAGCTTTGGTGTATGTCCTGAGTAATTTTCTTTTTTGACAAACACAGGATATGGAATAAGAGATACTGTATGTAATAGATAGTCTTTTTCTCCAAATAGCTCACCTACACTATCTATATTCATAATCTCATTTAATTTTAAATCATCTAGCATACTGATTATATTTTTTCTTAGACTACCACTAAATCTTGCTGCAACTTTACATTTATATTGAATATCATCTAAATCTTTATTATGTTCTAGTTCTCTTCTTGCTGTAGCTATAGCTGTACTCATTTGTTGAAATCCAGGAGTTATACCTATTATGAATATTTTAGCCTTTTTATTAAAATACTCATTATGTGGTGCATAGTATATTTCTATATTATTATCTTTATCTATTAGAAAATCTTCTGTTAATAATTCTTCTTTTGTATATTTATCTTTTATAGGTAATTTTTTAATTACTTCTTTATAGTCATTTAATGTCTTTTTCATATTTACCTCTTTATGTTGCTTTTATATATTAGTTTAAATTTTACATTAATTATAATATTAAAAATTAACCTTACAATATTTATGTAAAGAGCTTAATCTATATTTTATTATTTTCATATTATAAATAATATATTACACCATCTATAGATATTTTGCTAATATCTCAGCTAATTATACAATAATCACAAATACTTTAATATATTTACTTTAGAGTCTTTATTTAAGGATTATACATATACATTATAGAAGTARTATAT
>NZ_CP048741.1:1036634-1037086 GCF_018336475.1 Romboutsia sp. 13368 | reverse complement strand
TTATATATTTAGCTAGATTATATACCCTTTCTATATGAAACCAATCATGTCCACTWCCTTCACCATATAATTTATTTTTAACAAATTCTTTGGTTTTTTCTATCATTAAATTCTCATTCATTTTATTAACCTTTCTTTATGACACTATCTAACATAGATTTTCCTCTAGATACTTTAGTTAATATTGTCACTGTTTTATATACTATCTAAATAATTTTCTATTATATTTCTAATGTCTTCTTCTTCAACATTATGTATAGAATATTTATATCTAGCTCTTCTATACCCCCACATAAAAATTAGTAACATTGCAGTAAAAACAGCTACTATAGGCATAATCCCTATCTCCCCTAGATTATTAAATTAGTTCACTTTAATTTTATTGTATCACTAATTAACATAAAATTCCAAAATCTATATAATTATTAAATATATATTATTTATTTTACAGA
>NZ_CP048741.1:1035812-1036596 GCF_018336475.1 Romboutsia sp. 13368 | reverse complement strand
CAATATTTTATAATTCTTTAGGATTTAAATATATATTTAATATTATTTTAATACTTTATAAATTAAAAACTAGAGATGCATCTAACTAATTAAGATACACCTCTAGTTTTTAATTATTATAGCTTATTTTTCTTTTATACTTTACAATAAATAAAGTAAGTATTAAACCTATAGTACCACCTAATGAATCTATCATAACATCTCTAATTTCACCACTTCTACCTGGTATAAATAATTGATGAAATTCATCGCTACAGGCATATAAAAATGTTCCTATAAATGCAATTATTATAGATTTCTTTATATCTTTCTCATATACTGACATAAATAAAAGTATAGCTAGTAAGCAGTATGAAAACATATGTGCACCTTTTCTTACTACAAACTCTCCTATATCTATACTTGTAAGATAGTCCATTAAATTACCTATAACTGGCATATTACTTATCATATTTATTACACCACCTGAATGAGCTGATGATATTGCTGCCGGTTGATTAGACATATAAAATATTACACTCATCCATAATATAGCTAATACTAAAAAAATTTTTCTTCTCATATCAATTTCCCCATTATATCTACTAAATTAAAAGTTATCTAAACTTTTACGATTAAATAATTATATCACAAATATTTATATAAATAAAACTTTAGTTGTCTTATCATTTATTGATACTTATTAATTTTTACAAATAAAAAATTCGCTTCGCTTGAGCGACGTGTCGGCGAATCATTTCATATCGCCAACGATATATCCTCGCTACCGCTTTGAGCAACGTGT
>NZ_CP048741.1:1035334-1035516 GCF_018336475.1 Romboutsia sp. 13368 | reverse complement strand
GTTATTCTTAAATCATTTGCTACTTCTCCCATAGTTCTATTTCCTTCAGTTCCAATAGCTTCTATAGTATGAATTTCTGTAATAGATAAATTATTAAACTCTGTATTTTTCATAGATTTTTCTTCTATATTTAGAATGTCATTAAATAATTGTACTAGCAATACATTTAATACTTCTTCTGT
>NZ_CP048741.1:1032920-1033342 GCF_018336475.1 Romboutsia sp. 13368 | reverse complement strand
TTTCCATTTATAAAATCTTTATGTTCAAGTATTTCATATTGAAAATCTATATTAGTTGTTACTCCACCTATTGCAAATTCATCTAAAGCTCTTTTCATCTTTATTATTGCATTTTCTCTACTTTCTCCAAAAGTAATTAACTTCCCTATCATAGAGTCATAATATGGTGGTATTTCATATCCACAATAAATAGCACTATCTACTCTTACACCTAATCCTGATGGAACATATAACTCTGTTATTATACCTGGACATGGTCTAAAATTATTTTCAGGRTCTTNNNTGACCTAATAATTTCACATCTTCTTGTTTAATATCCAATTTAATACCAGATGCTATTTTTAACTGCTCTTTAACTATATCTATATTAGTTATCATCTCAGTTATTGGATGTTCAACTTGGATTCTTGTATTCATTTCCA
>NZ_CP048741.1:1032522-1032784 GCF_018336475.1 Romboutsia sp. 13368 | reverse complement strand
CTTCTTCTAGAACTTTTTGATTATTTCTTTGAAGTGAACATTCTCTTTCTCCTAGATGTATTATATTACCATATTCATCAGCTAGTATTTGAAATTCTATATGTTTAGGATTTTCTATATATTTTTCTATATAAACTCGATCTTCTCCAAAGCAAGCCTTTGATTCTAATTTAGCAGCTTCATAATTATGCTTAAAATCTTTAACATCTCTAACTATTCTAATACCTTTTCCACCACCACCAGCAGCGGCTTTTATCATTAA
>NZ_CP048741.1:1031930-1032077 GCF_018336475.1 Romboutsia sp. 13368 | reverse complement strand
TATTTTCTTTAACATAAAATATCACCTACCCAATAGCAAACATTATTTCGCCTTCACAAACTAAATTTCCATCTACAGTAGCTTTACCTTTCCCAACACCTATACTTCCTTTTAATCTTACTATTTCAACTTCTAAATTTAATTTAT
>NZ_CP048741.1:1031700-1031873 GCF_018336475.1 Romboutsia sp. 13368 | reverse complement strand
TTTTACCTTTAAATTCATCCATAGAAAGTATGCATATAGCTCCCATTTGGGCTAAAGCTTCTAATATTAATACTCCTGGCATAACAGGATAGTCTGGAAAATGTCCATTAAAAAAGTTTTCATTTATAGTTACATTTTTATATCCTTTTGCACTTTTACCTTCAATTACTTCT
>NZ_CP048741.1:1030624-1030987 GCF_018336475.1 Romboutsia sp. 13368 | reverse complement strand
TATAAATCCTTCTTGTAAAGCCTTAATACAAGCAATTGATTCTACAGCTCCAGCTGCACCTAATAAGTGACCTGTCATAGACTTTATTGAAGATATAGGTATGTTTTTAGCATTTTCTTCAAACACATTCTTAATAGCTCTAGTTTCATATAAATCATTATATGGAGTTGAAGTTCCATGAGCATTTATATAAGATACTTCACAAGGATTTATATTTGCTTCATCAATTGCATCTTTCATAGCTTTTGATGCACTTTCTCCTTTTGGGTCTGGTGAAGTTATATGATAGGCATCACAAGTAGAACCATATCCAACAATCTCACATAAAATATTTGCATTTCTTTTTAGTGCATGGTCTAAACT
>NZ_CP048741.1:1030271-1030438 GCF_018336475.1 Romboutsia sp. 13368 | reverse complement strand
TTTTATGTATCTAAAAGCATCCCCTATATTATTAGTACCTGTAGCACAAGCAGTTACTGATGATGTACATGTAGCTTTTGCTTGATATTTTATTGCAATATTAGCAGCAGCTGCATTTATTATAGTCATTGGTATATACATTGGAGATACTCTTTTAGGTCCTCTAT
>NZ_CP048741.1:1030041-1030180 GCF_018336475.1 Romboutsia sp. 13368 | reverse complement strand
TATATTAAGACCTGATTGTTTTACAGCTTCATCACTTGCTATAAGTGCATATTGAGTAAACTTATCAAGTCGTCTGATTTCTTTTTTATCTAAATAATCTTCTACTTTTAAATCTTTAACTTCTCCAGCAATTTTAACA
>NZ_CP048741.1:1029549-1029805 GCF_018336475.1 Romboutsia sp. 13368 | reverse complement strand
ATTAGCAATATCTTCAACTTGACCAAACCTTTTTAAAGGTACTTGAGATATTATATTTTTCTTTTGATCTTCATTTAATACCTTAGTCATATCTGTATCAATAAACCCTGGCGCTATAGCATTTACATTTATATTTTTGCTTCCTATTTCACGAGCTAAAGACTTTGTCATTCCTATAAGTCCTGCTTTTGATGCTGAATAATTTACTTGACCAGCATTTCCTACAACACCTACTACTGAAGACATATTTATTATC
>NZ_CP048741.1:1029123-1029541 GCF_018336475.1 Romboutsia sp. 13368 | reverse complement strand
TTTTTGTTTTACCATTATTGGAGATACTGCTCTTAAGCAGTTAAATGCTCCTTTTAAATTAACTTCTATTACTTTATCGAAATCTTCTTCTTTCATTCTAATTATTAATGTATCTTTAGTTATTCCAGCATTATTAACTAATATATCTATTTTTCCGAAAGCTTTTTTAGCTTCCTTTATCAATTTTTCAGCTTCTTCAAACTTACTTACATCTGCTTTGATAATCAAAGTATTAGATCCTAATTTATCTAGCTCTTTTTTTAATTCTAAAGCTTCTTCTTCACTATTTCTATAATTTAGTACTATGTTAGCACCTTCTTTAGCATATTTTAATGCTATACTTCTACCAATTCCTCTAGAGGCTCCAGTTATTACTGCACATTTACCCTTTAACATAATCTCCTCCTATTTAAAAGAT
>NZ_CP048741.1:1028127-1028447 GCF_018336475.1 Romboutsia sp. 13368 | reverse complement strand
AGACAAACCTACTGTATAGTYAGCTTCTATACCCTCAATCTCTAAAGCTTTCTGACAAGCCAAAGAAGTTAGTAAAATTGCAGGTTGACTATTTTTAGTTTTTGTTAATTCCTCATCAGTTCCTTCAAATATTAATTCTTTTATTGGCATATCTAATATTTCTTCGCCCTTATCAAATATATCTTTACATTCAATAATATTTTCATATAAATCTTTTCCCATATTTATATATTGAGAACCTTGACCTGGAAAAAGAAATGCTGTCTTATTACTCATTATACCCTCCTAAGGATTTCTTCTAATTCATTCATTAACTCATC
>NZ_CP048741.1:1026509-1026853 GCF_018336475.1 Romboutsia sp. 13368 | reverse complement strand
AGTTGCACCATATGTAAGTCCAGCGCCAAATCCAACTAATATGATTTTGCTATCTTTTTTTAATAATTTTTTTTCATACATTTCATTAAGCGCAATTGGTATCGATGCTGCTGAAGTGTTTCCATAGTTTTCTATATTCATATAAAATTTATCTACTGGAACTTTTAGTTTTTTAGCAGCATATTCTATTATTCTCACATTTGCTTGATGCGGAACTATGTAATCAATATCATCTAAGTTTAAGTTATTATCTTGTAAGATTTTATTAATAGAACTTACAATTACTGAAGTAGCAAATTTAAATACTTCATTTCCATTCATTTTTAATTTAGAATCTCTAATAG
>NZ_CP048741.1:1025960-1026043 GCF_018336475.1 Romboutsia sp. 13368 | reverse complement strand
TTCCCCTTGAGATATTCGTCTTTCTTTTATTCCAGTTCTAGATCTTATCCACTCATCACTTGTTTCTACGATTTTACTTAAAT
>NZ_CP048741.1:1020071-1025204 GCF_018336475.1 Romboutsia sp. 13368 | reverse complement strand
GATGCAGACGCAGACGTAGATGCAAACGCAGATGTAGATGCAGACGTAGATGCAAACGCAGATGTAGATGCAGATGTAGATGCAAACGCAGATGTAGATGCAGACGTAGATGCAAACGTAGACGCTGAAGCAGAAGCAGAGGCAGAAGCTGACGCAGAAGCTGACGCAGATGCAGAAGTAGAAGCATATGCAGATGCATGTATCCATACAGATGCAGAGGCAGAATCAGAAGCCGATGTAGATGCAGAGGCAGATATAGATGCAGAAGCAGAAGCAGAGGCAGAAGCAGAGGCAGAAGCAGAAGCAGAAGCAGAGGCAGAAGCAGAGGCAGAGGCAGAAGCAGATGCAGATGTAGACGCAGACGTAGATTTAGATGCAGATGTAGACGCAGATTTAGATTTAGATGCAGATGTAGACGCAGATTTAGATTTAGATGCATCTGGTGTTCAAGTTGGAACTAAATTTGTTGCTACTTATGAATGTGATGCTCATGAAAATTTTAAAAATACTTATATTAATGCAAAACAGGAAGATATAAAAATAGTTAAAAGTCCTGTAGNNNGTTATTTGCTTTTTTTGACTAAGAATATAGAGRTTATAAAAGTATATGATTATATATTTGCTATAAGAATTTATAAAAAATTATAGATTATCTTTACATTCGTATTATTAATATAATGCGAACTTGAGAGTAGTTTAGCAAAGTAACATAAAAACCACATTCATTTACTATTAATAAGTATATGGATGTRGTTTTTATATTGTAATTTTAGTTTGATTATATTATTTGATTATATATAATTAAACTTAAAGATTGAAATATAAACGTTACACTATATTGATTATAATTTTAACCTTATATTCATAATTAGTTACGTAGCTTTTTTATCTATTTCATTACTCTCATTGCATTTAATACCGCTATTAAAGCAACACCTACATCTGCAAATATAGCTTCCCACATAGTAGCTACTCCACCTGCACTTAAAATTAATACTATTGCCTTAACACCTAATGCAAATATAATATTTTGCCATACTATTTTATTTGTTTTTCTTGATATTTCTATAGCTTTAGAAATTTTAATTGGCTCATCTGTCATTAAAACTACATCAGCAGCTTCTATAGCAGCATCTGAACCTAATGCTCCCATTGCTATACCAACGTCTGCTCTTGCAAGTACTGGAGCATCATTTATACCATCTCCAACAAATGCAACTTTTTCTTTTTCTGATTTATTTTTAAATATCTCTTCTAATTTATCAACTTTTTCATCTGGTAATAAATTTGAATAAACCTTATCTATCCCTAATTCTTTAGCAATCTTATTCGCTACTTTTTCATTGTCCCCAGTTAACATTACAACTTCTTTAACACCATGTTTTTTTAAACTCTTTATAGCTTCTTTACTGTCTTCTTTTATTTCATCAGATATTACTATATATCCTTTATACACTCCATTAACTGCTACATAAACTACTGTTCCTATATCATTAGTTGGTGAGTATAGTATGTTTTCTTTTTTCATTAATTTATCATTACCAGCTAAGATGTGTAAGTTTTTGTATTTTATTTTTATACCATGTGCTGCTACTTCTTCAAAATCACTTATTTTATCTAAATCTATATTTCCTTTATAGTAATTTAATATAGATTTTGCTATTGGGTGATTTGAGTTTACTTCTGCATATGCTGCATATTCTATTAACTCTTCTTCACTTATTCCAATAGATTTTATCTTAGTTACATTAAATACACCTTTAGTAAGTGTACCTGTTTTATCAAATACTACTGTATCAACATTTTTAAGTGCTTCTAGATAATTACTTCCTTTTATTAATATACCATACTTAGATGAATTACCTATTCCACTAAAGAATGATAATGGTATTGATAATACTAATGCACAAGGACATGAAACAACTAAAAATACTAGTCCTCTGTAAAACCAATCTGAAAATACTGCATTTGGTATTACAAGCGGTGGTATAAACGCTATAACAATAGCTGAGAATAGCACAAATGGTGTATAGTATTTTGAAAACTTACTTATAAAGTTTTCTGTTTTAGACTTTTTACTACTTGCATTTTCAACTAAATCAAGTATCTTAGAAACTGTTGATTCTCCAAATTCTTTAGTTACCTCAATACTTAATAATGCATTTTTATTTATAAATCCTGATAATATAGCCTCACCTTCACCAATTTCTCTAAAAACTGATTCTCCGGTAAGTGCTGATGTATCAACCATTGAATATCCATCTATTACAATTCCATCTAAAGGAACTTTCTCACCTGGTTTTACAACTATTATATCTCCTATACTTACATCTTCTGGAGATACTACTTTTATCTCTGATCCAACTTTTAAATTTGCACTATCTGGTCTTATTTGCATAAGTGAAGTTATTGATTTTCTAGATTTACCTACTGCTATACCTTGTAAGTACTCACCTATTTTATAAAAAAGCATAACCCCTACTGCTTCTGGTACTTCTCCTATTATAACAGCTCCTATTGTTGCTATAGACATTAAGAAGTTTTCATCAAATACTCTACCTTTAAATAGATTTTTTAATGCTTTTAATAAAACATCTCCACCTACTATTAAGTAGACTATTAAGAATACTATATTAGCAAACTTACTTTCAAATCCAGTTGCACTTTGGAATATTCCAAAGATGTACATTATACTTCCTATTATTAATTTTATTAAATCACTTTTATTTGATGTGTGAGTTTCCTCAATATCTTCTTTTTTATTTTCTTTTTTTGTATCTAAGAAATTAACTTTTATATCTAGTCCTGGTTCTGTATCATTTATTATCTTTATAATTTCATCTATAACTAATTTTTCATCTACATCTTTAGCTACTTCAAATGTAAGCTTTTTACTTATAAAGTTTAAATTAGATTTTTCTACTTTATCTAATTTTGATACTTTATTTCCTATTTCTTCACTACAGTGAGCACAGTTTAAACCACCAAGTGTTATTTCAACTTTTTTATTATTACTATTCTTATTTTCTAATACTTTTATATCTAATCCTGGTTCTGTATCATTTACTATATCTATAACATTAGAAACAACATCATCTTCATCTGTTGATAAGTCACAAGCTATTTCTAAAGTAAGTTTTTTATTTATAAAGTTTAAGTTACAAGATTTTATTTCTTCTAATTCAGATACCTTGTCATTAATTACCTCTGCGCAATGAGCACAGTTTAGACCACCTAGTATTATCTCTTTTTTACTTGTACTACAATTTCCCACAAACTCATCCCCTATCTTTTATATCTTTCTTCTATATGTTCAAGTCCACAACTAAATATTTGGCTTATATGGCAATCATCTAGAGAATAAAATACTGTCTTTCCTTCTTTTCTAAATTTAACTAATCTAGCTTGTTTTAATACTCTAAGCTGATGTGATATTGACGAATGAGTCATATCTAATAAATCTGCTATATCACAAACGCACATCTCTTTTGCTGATAGTGCATATAATATTCTTACTCTTGTTGTATCTCCAAATACTTTAAATAATTCTGCTAATTCATATAGCATTTCTGTATCAGGCATTTGTTCTCTTACAGAATCAACTATATCTTCATGCAACTCATTGCTGCAACATACATCTATATCTTTCATATTTTCCTCCTKCATRTATATATGAAYATTTTAATATATGAACAATTATTCATANNNNTATTCAACTTAACAACCCTGATGGTGATATATCAGTTAATGCTACTGGTGATACTGTTACTTTACCTGCTGACCAAACATACTATATTAGATATTCAGTAGTAGGAGAGGGTGGAACTCCATACACTATTACTTTAGTGTATAATGGTACTGAAGTAAATGCTTCTCAAGCTACTTCTCAAGCAAACAATTCTTCAGTAGGTAATGCTGCAATATTAAATACTGATGGTGGTGGAGATTTAAGTTTGGTTGTAACAGATAGTTCAGGAACAGTTTTTCAACCTGATCAAAGTAGTATGCAACTAATAAGATTAGCATAATAATATAAATAAGCATAAACTAAGGGAGCAGATTTCTGCTCCCTTTCTTTATTTATTTAAACATGCTATTCCCATAACAGTAGGACCTGARTGACATGCMACACATGAACCTATACGGAATGAATATACATTTTTAGGTGATAACTCTTCTTTAACTCTCTCTACAAACTTCTCATGAGTTTCTAAATCATCTCCATATCCAACATATACATCCTTATTTGAGAAATCATCTCCAACTTCTTCTTTTAACTTTTCTATAAGTGTTGGTATTATTTTTTTACTTCCTCTTACTTGAGTTTTTTGCTTTACTAATCCATCTTCTATCTTTAGTATAGGTTTTATGTTAAGTAAAGTTCCAACTGCTGCCTTAGCTCCAGATATTCTTCCACCTTTATGTAAATAATCTAGTGAATCAACTGAGAAATAAACTTCAACCTTTTCCTTATACTCTTCAAGTTTATTAATTATAGTATCTATATCTAATCCTTCTTCTACCATTTTAGCAGCTTCAAGAACTAATAATCCTCCACCTATACATAAGCTATATGTATCAAATATATATATATCATCAGATTCTATATCATTTTTAGCAAGCATTGCACTTTGGTAAGTACCTGATGCTGCTGATGAACCAGCTATATATAAAACTTTTTTTCCTTCATTTAGATACTTTTCAAAAGTATCCTTAAAAGTTAAGTATGTAACTTGAGATGTTGTTGGCATTTCTTTATTATTTCTTAGTAATTTATAAAATTCATCTGTATCTATATCTACACCTGATTTATATTCCTTACCTTGAAATATTATAGTTGCAGATAACATATCTATATCGTATTTTTTCTCTATATTTTCTGGTAGATCATTCATTGTGTCATAAATTATTTTAATATTATTCATTTTTAAAACTCCCTTTAATCTTTATTTAAAGCATATAAAATATAAGTCCAATATGAAACTAAAACATCTTATTAAATTCATAAGTTTAATATTAAATATTTTAGCTTTAATTTATTATCTTTTAAGATACTAATATCTTTCTACATTAAGTCAAAAACTTATAATATATAAAATTTAAATTTATTATTAGTTTATAAAAAATTATATT
>NZ_CP048741.1:1015422-1019890 GCF_018336475.1 Romboutsia sp. 13368 | reverse complement strand
ATTAAAATATTATATTATGTATAAATATATTTTACCATTTTTTTTACCATTTTTCTTTAAAATTTTCTATTTATATAAAAATCATTTATTTTTACTATTCAAACTACATCATATTATTAATATATAAATTTAAAATAATTTTTTATTTAACTATTTATTTCCTATGTACTACCTCTATCCTAAAGCAATGTTTGATTTAATAAACTTGAAAAAATCATAAAACTATATATAATAAATTATGTATTAAATTCTAAGGAGATAAACAATGAAATTTGCTAAAAATTCATTTATTGTAAATAATAGATTACAACTTGCAATAGTTGATAAAAGAATTCCAAAAGATATGGAGATTAGTTTAAATAATCTAGGTGTAAATATAATAAAATCTACTGATTGTAGTGATACCTATGAAGCCATTAAATGTCATCCAGATATAAGCGTATGTAAATTAAATGATAACAATATAGTAGTTGCTCCTAATGCATATGATTATTATAAAAGYKYWAAWKWARWWAMTMMAAAYAWWWAWWARMWRYMKAKWRAWWATTWTRWAKAAMAWKAWAAWTRWWMRYTWWTTATAATATAGTAATTCTTAAAAATTTTGCTATACACAACTTTAAATATACAGATAAAGTAATACTTGATTATCTAGAAAAAAATAATATAAAAAAGATAAATGTATCTCAAGGATATTGTAAATGTTCTATATGTATAGTTGATGATAATTCTCTGATTACTTCAGATGAGGGTATATACAAAGAAGTAATTAAACACGGTATAGATTGTTTATTAATAGAAAAAGGACATATTGACTTATTTGAGTTAAATTATGGATTTATAGGTGGGTGTAGTTTTTTAATCTCAAATGATGAATTAGTTTTCCTTGGAAATATAAAGAATCATCCTGATTATGATAGAATACTAAATTTTGTTGAAAGTAAAAACAAAAAAATAATTTCTTTAAGTGATGATAAATTATTAGATTTGGGATCTGTAATTCAACTACTTGAATACTAAGTTTATAAATTGTGCTAGTTAATATATTTTTTCTATTTCCTATCTCATAATAACTTTCTTCAATTATAAAATATCCATTAAAATCAGATGGTAAATTGTTTATTTTATTATTTGCTATTCTATTTATATGTTTAGCTTTAGGATGAGTTACTTTTCCTTTAGCCTCTTGAATTTTAATCTGATTATCATTATTAAAATCTCCACATAAATTATTTATAAATCTTTTTAGTATATCCATAACTATTCTCCTTTAATAAATTTTTATTATATATAGATAATATTATCTCCTATCTGTATAGTTTATATAATTTTAGTTTAATACACATACTCTTTATTAATCAATTTATTTTTATATTATCATGGAAATATCATTCCCCAGGAAATCTTTAAAGTTAGTATTTCCAATATATACAGCATTTTTATTTTTATGATGTTATGTATATTTTTATAAACTTTCAAATCGAAATATGTAGTTTATATTTTAGTTTTCGTCATAAGTATATCTTTTTCTCTATTATAGTTCATAAAATTTTATTTTTACTGTTTTTAAATAAGTACTAGCTTTTTATGTATATCTATAAATTATTACACATACAATTAAATATCTAATCCTACATAACAAATTTTACAAATATTATAAGGAGGTCATACTATGGATAAACAAAAAGAATTTAAACCTTTTATTCCGGCTAATAAAATAGTTCCTGAATTTACAGTTACATCTATAGTTTTAGGTTGCTTATTAGCAGTTATATTTGGTGCAGCCAATGCCTACTTAGGTCTTAGAGTTGGTATGACAGTTAGTGCATCTATTCCTGCAGCTGTTATATCAATGGGTGTTTTAAGAGTTATATTAAAAAGAGATTCTATACTCGAAAACAATTTAGTTCAAACCATCGGTTCTGCTGGTGAGTCATTAGCAGCAGGTGCTATATTTACATTACCTGCAATGTTTATATGGATGAAAGAATGGGGAGTTGGAAGTCCTAGTTTATTAAAAATTGCACTTATAGCTTTATGTGGTGGATTACTTGGAGTATTATTTATGATACCTCTAAGAAAAGCACTTATAGTTAAAGAACATGGTGTACTTCCATATCCAGAGGGAACAGCTTGTGCAGAAGTTTTACTTGCTGGTGAAGAAGGTGGATCTAAGGCCTCTGTTGTATTTGCTGGCCTTGGAATTGCAGCAGTTTATAAATTTATAGCTGATGGTCTTAAATTATTCCCAAGTGAAATAGAGTGGGAAATACCAGGTTACTCTAATGCAGCATTTGGTATAGATGTGCTTCCTGCGCTACTTGGTGTTGGTTATATATGTGGATATAAAATATCTGGATATATGTTTGCTGGTGCTATACTTGGTTGGATAGGTCTAATACCATTATTTGCACTATTTGGTGCAGATACTATACTTTATCCTGGAACTGTTCCTATAAGTGAATTAGGTTTTTGGGGAATTTGGGATAATTATATAAGATATATTGGTGCAGGTGCAGTTGCTTGTGGTGGTATAATAAGTTTAATTAAATCTCTTCCTCTAATAGTTAATACTTTTGCTAAAGCAATGAAAGATTATTCTAATATGGATAAATCTAATAGTACATTAAGAACTGACCAAGATATGTCTATGAAAGTTGTTTTACTTGGTTCTTTAGCTGTAGTTATTGCTATATGGCTAATACCTTCTATTCCAGTTAATTTTGTTGGTGCACTTTTAATAGCTATATTTGGTTTCTTCTTTGCAACAGTATCTTCAAGACTTGTTGGTTTAGTTGGTAGTAGTAATAACCCAGTTTCTGGTATGGCTATAGCTACATTACTTATAAGTACAATAGCATTAAAATCAACTGGTATGGTTGGTCAAGATGGTATGATGGGTTCTATAGCTATAGGTTCTATTATATGTATAATAGCTGCAATTGCAGGAGATACTTCTCAAGATTTAAAAACAGGTTACATTGTTGGTGCTACTCCTAGAAAACAACAATTAGGAGAACTTATAGGAGTTTTAATATCTGCTTTAACTATAGGTGCAGTTTTATACCTTTTAAATGCAGCATGGGGATTTGGTTCAAAAGATATACCTGCTCCTCAAGCTACACTTATGAAATTAGTTGTTGAAGGTGTTATGGATGGAAACCTTCCTTGGCCATTAATATTTGCAGGTGCTGGTATTGCTATAGCTGTTGAAATAATAGGTATACCTGTACTTCCATTTGCAGTTGGTCTATATCTTCCAATACACTTAAGCGCTGGTATAATGTTTGGTGGAGTTATAAGACTATTCCTTGAAAATAGAAAAAATGTAGCTGAAGATATTAAAAAAGAACAAATTGACAGAGGTGTTTTATATACTTCAGGTCTTATAGCAGGTGAAGGGTTAATCGGTGTATTACTTGCTATATTTGCAGTTATAAAAATTGGAGAAAGATCCCTAGCAGATATAATAAACTTATCTGGTTCTGTTAATTTAGGTCAAATAGGTTCTCTAGTATTCTTTGCATTATTAATACTTACTTTATTTAAGTTTACTATTTGGTATAAAGATAAGAATAAAGCTAGTTAGAAATTAATATAGTTAGTTAAGGGAGTTGTCTTAAAGTCACTCCCTTAATTTTATATATTGGAGGGTTTTATGAGTAAGAAAGTTAAAAATTATTTAGATTTTGTTCCTATAAAAAATGAAACTATAAAATGGAATGAAGATAATACTGGTATTATCACTTTAGAAATTACTAGAAATAATATATTTGATAAAATAGCTCAAAAAGCTTTTAAAGTTCCAAACAAAAGCTTTATAGAGCTTGATAAACATGGTAGTTTTGTGTGGAAATGTATAGATAATAATAAATCAGTATATGAATTATCTAAAGATGTAAAAAAACATTTTGGAAATGATGCTGAACCTTTAATAGAAAGATTAATAGAGTTTATTACAATACTTGAAAGTAATAGATTTGTAAAGTTTAAAAAAGGAGGAAAATAATATGTTAAGTACTCTATTTTACATACTTTTATTTGCTATTGCTACTGTAATAATATATATTTGGGGTATGAAAAAAGAACAAACTAAAGAAAAAGATCTAATGGATAAGCTTTATAAAAAAAGTGAAAGGATTGTTATTAAATCTTTTAAACAAAATAAAACTTTATCTAGAAAAGATATAGAAAATCAACTTACTAACGTTAAGTCTTCTCTATTTTATAGTAAACACAAACTAATCATAAAAGATCCTTCTCATTTAGCTAAAATAATTATTGGTAATCTTTTAAAAAATGGTACTATCGAAAAAAACACAAATGGATATTCTTTAAAATGCTAATCTAAGTAAAAATAAATATAATTTATATAAAAAGAGCCTTTTATAAAGAGGCCCTTTCTTATATAATAAACTTTTTTATTTAATAAACATCATACCTATTGATAATATAATAGCTGAAGATATAT
>NZ_CP048741.1:1013222-1015290 GCF_018336475.1 Romboutsia sp. 13368 | reverse complement strand
AAATGGATATTCTTTAAAATGCTAATCTAAGTAAAAATAAATATAATTTATATAAAAAGAGCCTTTTATAAAGAGGCTCTTTCTTATATAATAAACTTTTTTATTTAATAAACATCATACCTATTGATAATATAATAGCTGAAGATATATATATACATATAACTACTTTACTTACAAATCTTATCCATGTAGTATATTCAACCTTTGCAATAGCAAGTCCTCCCATTATAACTCCAGATGTTGGTGTTATTANGTTTACAAGACCACTACCTGCGCTTAATGTAGATATTACTATTTCTGGTGCAAATCCTA
Source organism: Romboutsia sp. 13368 (assembly GCF_018336475.1). Taxonomy (GTDB): domain Bacteria; phylum Bacillota; class Clostridia; order Peptostreptococcales; family Peptostreptococcaceae; genus Romboutsia. Next base: position 1,014,978 of record NZ_CP048741.1, on the reverse strand, counting down.
ATGTTTTAGCTAATGGTCCAAAAATTGGTACTGATAAACTTGCAAGCCCTGAAGTTGATGGAATTAAAAATGCTAAAGCTATATATATTAAAAATGCCATATTAACAAATAATATAGGTGACATTCCTGTAARTGCTGTAGATGCTTTACTTAACACATACATATCTAGATGCGTTGCTGACATAATGTATGATACTCCTCTAGATATACCTATTATAAGAGCAACACCGACCATTTCAGATGCACCTTCTATTATAGCTGATACAATTTCCTTTTCATTTAATCCATAAACTATACCTATTATAATTGCCATTAATGTAAACCAAGATGCAAGTTGTGAGAACCACCAATTACCAAGAGGTTGTCCAGTTAAAAATGTTGTATTTTTAAATATAGTTATTCCAAACTCATCCCAAGGTATTACACCTAATATCATAACTACAAAAGATAAAGCAAATAGGCATATTATAATTTTTCGTTTAGTAGTAAATTCCATTGTTTCTTCATTATTGTCAACAAATGCTTCTCTTGCATTTTTATATTCTACTTCAGATAAAAGAGAGGCATCTTTATTATTTTTAACTCGTTTTGCATATCGCATTACAAAAAATATTGATATAAGTAATGATGATAGCCATAATGCCACACCAATTCCCATAACTACAGCTTCATTAGCTACTATTTTAACGCCTTTTAAAGAATCTATACTTGTAGATACTAAAAATGGATTTACAGTAGAACCTAAAACTCCACTACCTGCACCTAAGGCTATTGTTGCTACTGCTGTTAATGAATCAAATCCTGCTGCTATCATTGTAGCTGTTATTAGTGCATAAAATGCTAATGTTTCCTCTGCCATACCATAACTAGTACCACCTAAAGAAAATATAAACATAAGTATGGGTATTAGTAATAGTTCTTTACCATTTAATTTTCTTACAACAGCTCCTATACCTGCATCGAGTGCACCAGTTTTTGTTACAACACCTAAAAAACCACCTATTAAAAGTACGTATAATGATATATCTATTGCATCTTTTAATCCATTTATAGGAGCCATTATAACATCTGAAAGTTTTGCAGGTTTTACACCAGGTAAAAACTGAGTTATTATAGCTATTAAAATAGTAATAAGTAATAATATACTATAGGCTGTAGGTAATTTAAAACCTTTTTTCTTCATATTATGTCCTCCAAATATTTAGTTATATAGTTTAAGTTATCCAAAATTTTATATAAAATTCCTACGTATTATATTTAATTACATTACCTTAATTTTAAGTATATCTTACATANNGGCTATATATTATTAACTAACAAAATAGTGTTTAAAGATTATTCTTTTTAATTTATAATTTTTCATTAATTAACTCGTTGTGCTAGTTAAATAAAATCATTACAAATACTAGGTTATAGTAACGTATATTTAACTATTTTTCAAATAATATCTAGTGATTTCAATATGTTGAGTAAAGCAACTAGCACAACATATTAATTATTTTAATCTTCTAATATATTAGGTTCTTCATTTTTTTCAAACCCTTCTGGCAATTCTCCATTTTTAGGATAGAATACTGTATCTTTACTTAGTACATATAATTCCTCTTTTGATATATCATTCTCACCATTTACTTTAACTAATTTTATATTAAAATCGTCTCTCTCACTTTGAGATTCTGGTATAGAGTTTATATATCCTTTTTCTTTCAAATCTAATATTTTTATTTCTAAACTATCTTTTTCACCTTCATAATCT
>NZ_CP048741.1:1009922-1012696 GCF_018336475.1 Romboutsia sp. 13368 | reverse complement strand
GTGCAAAAACTATATGATATTTACAATTCCATTTACTATGTGGTAAACTATTATTGTTCATTATCGAACACTCCTACATAAAATTTATAGCATTGGTCTCAAACCTACTATAATTTTATGGAGTTTTTTATTTCTACTCATAGCTAAAAGCTTTTTAGAACCACAGGTATAACCTGTGGTATTCTTAATATAAAAAAAGACTATACAAATGTATAGTSTTRTTTAGTTGATATATAAAAACTAATAATAAGCATTATAATAGAAATAACTACTGACAAATAAGATAATTGTGTGTTTATAGGCATTTTCAAATTTTCATTATCATTTTTAAATAAATCTACTAATTTAAACTTATATATAGTCGTATAAGCCTTTATAGATGTAAGTATAATTATGAATAAAAAAACTGTTATAGTATTTAATATAGGTTTAAAAGAAAATGAAAAATCTATTGAAAGACTGTTATCTATTAAGTTTATTAAAATCATTGCAAAGAATCTAGAAAATAATAAACCTAAAATAATACCAATAAATAGAGAAATTAATCCAATAATAAGATTTTCAAAAAACATCATTTTTCCTATAGTTTTTTTAGGTATACCAACAATTGAATATAGACCTATTTCTTTTTTTCTTCCTCTTATAAAGAAAGCATTAGAATAAAAAATAAATATTAGAGAAAATAAAATAATAATCATTGATGACATAATAAATATTGACTCTAATGAAGTAAAATTATCAATAGCTTCTATTACACTATCATTATATCTTAAGGATACGAAAGCATAATAAATAACTATACTTAATATCATAGAAATAAAGTAGATAATATAATTTTTTAAGTTACCTAAAATATTTTTCTTTGCAATACTAAATAGTGTCAATAGAGACACCCCCTAAGGCTGATAGCACATCTAGTATTTTTTTGTAGAAATCTTTTCTGCTAGAATTACCTTTTACAACTTCAGTAAATATTTTTCCATCCTTTATAAATACTACTCTAGAACAAAAACTTGCAGCAAATGCATCATGAGTAACCATTAATATTGTAGCTTTATCTTCTAATGTTAAGTTTTTAAAAATTTCAAGAAGATCTGTAGCTGATTTAGAATCAAGAGCACCAGTTGGCTCATCAGCTAAAATTAAACTTGGATTAGAAATTAAAGCTCTAGCAGTAGCAACTCTTTGTTTTTGACCTCCTGAAATTTCTGAAGGATATTTATCCAATATATTTGTAATACTAAGTTTATTTGAAACATCAGCAACTTTACTTTCTAATATATCTATATCCATTCTAGCTACGGCCAATGGTAATAATATGTTCTCCTTAACGCTTAATGTATCAAGTAAATTATAATCTTGAAATACAAATCCTAGATTGTTACGACGAAACATACATAGTTCATCTTCATTCATAGTAGAAATATTTGTATCATTTATAATTACATCACCTGAAGATTGAGAGTCTATAGTAGCTAATATATTTAGTAATGTTGTTTTTCCAGCACCAGAAGGTCCCATAACTCCTAAAAATTCTCCTTCCAATACATCTAAATTGATATTATCAAGACCTGTTACAAGATTATTTTTTCTTCCAAATATTTTTGTTAATGATTTAGTAGAAACTATTTTTTTCATTATATCTCCTCCTTTTTTCATAATTAAATTATATTATTTATTAATGATATTTAAAATTGAATTATCTTACAAAATAGCTTGCAACCTTACAATATTGTAACCATTCTATAAATTATTAACTATTTTGATTATAATATAGAAATGAAAATAGACATATAATAAGGAGCTTAGTATGAAAATATTAATAATAGAAGATGACATAAATTATAGAGATAACCTATGTAAATTATTAGAAAAATGGCAATTTAAATTAGTTGTAGCAGAAGATTTTAGCAATATAATAGAAATATTTATTAAAGAACAACCAAATTTAATTCTATTAGATATTAATCTACCACAGTATGATGGATTTTATTGGTGTAGCAAGATAAGAGAGTTGTCAAAAGTACCAATTATATTTATTTCATCAAGGAATACAACTATAGATATGGTTATGTCTATGAATATGGGTGGAGATGATTTTATTCAAAAAGATTTTGATCAACAGGTTCTTATAGCTAAAATAAATGCAATCTTAAGAAGAACATATTCTTATATAGACACTACTGATACAATTATTGAACATGAAGGATTAATACTTAACTTAAAAGATGGTCAGGCATATTATGATGATAAAAAAATAAATCTTACAGGTAATGAGTTTAGAATTTTAAGTATTTTAATGGAAAATAAAGGTAATATAGTAACTAGAGAAAAAATTATGAGAAAGCTTTGGGAAAGTGAAAACTTTGTAGATGATAACACATTAACAGTTAATGTAACTCGTTTGCGTAAGAAGCTTGAAGACATAGGAAAAAGAGATTTTATCATAACGAAGAAAGGACAAGGTTATATAATACAATGAAGTTAATAGACTATGTTAAAGATAAGAAAAAATTTATTGTATATTATTTTTTTATGATGATTTTTATTTCTATTATATTTTTCCTATCAAATTCACAACAAGATAAATTAAGTAATATAGTATATATAAACTTGGTTGGACTCATATTTACAGGAATATATATATTGGCAGAATATTTAGGTAAGAAGGATTTATACAAAGAGATAGAGGATATTACCCAGAGTGATAAGCCTAATTTAATTAAATTTTCATCTAAATTTTCTAATAATGAATTAAAACTATTTATAAGATT
>NZ_CP048741.1:1005709-1007887 GCF_018336475.1 Romboutsia sp. 13368 | reverse complement strand
TATTAATTTTTCATTATTTTTTATATATGTTTTTACTTTCTAAGTTATTAAAATTCTATTCTATTTTTATTAACAATATCTACAGGATACACCTAGTATATCTTTTTAAATATCTAAATTTTTATCCACACTTTTCACATTTCATGTTACAAATATAAAATTCTAATAAAAATTCAATTATATTAGTAATAGATAAAAGTAAAACAACCTGTAATACAATTTAATTTAACAACATCTAAATATACAATTAAAAAATATACATTAAATTTAAATTAATTCATCTTACTTTATATGGCTGTGTTAAACCATTCTATTGTTAAATATTAAGAAATAAGAACAACTGAGATTATATATGGTATCTTCGGTAATTTTATGGTTAATTTGAATTATATTAAAATATGATTTATTTTAACTTAAATAAATCATATCTTATAATATTTTTATTTTTATCTAAACCTTTAACGAGTTTTAACTTTATAAGATGACCTACTTCATAAGAATTAAATATTTCTTTATCATTTATTTCATACTTACTTTTTTCATATTCTAGTTCAATAATATATGTATCTGGTAATTTTGTGGGAAGTGTACCCCCTCCTATTTTTGTTATTGAACCTTTAGAAAACTTCTTATTCATTACTTTCATGCTTACAATTTCTTCTTCAATATATTTTATTTTTAATTTTAATTTTCTTTCATATTTATAATTTCTAAATTCTATATATAGTAAATACATGCTCCCTAAAACAATTACTATTACCCAAAATAAATTCTTCATTAACTCTTTCATACAAATTTCCCCTAATATATCATCTTATTCTTAATATACAACAGTTATAAGGTTGATTATATTATTATATATAACATTAAATTATTTTCCAATAACGAAATACTCTTATTAATCTTAGGAAAAACATATTATTTTAACTTAGTTTAATATATCTATTTCTTATAATAATTATAACTGAGTAATTTTCAGTTATAACTAAATTATAAACAACTATTTTGCTTAACATAGACTAATAAATAAAAATCTTATTATTTAATTAATAATAAGATAAAACTTAAAAATCATTTCATATATATTCAAATGTATTAAATATATAATTTTATAAATAAAAATACTTAGAATCAACTCTATAAAAACATATTTTATTTAGATCTTCTAAAAGGAAATTTAACTAAAAAAGACATAGATTTTATCTATGTCTTAAGAAATAAAAAAAGATTACGTGGCTACGTCTTACTCTCCCAGGCGGTCACCCACCAAGTACCATCAGCGCTAAAGAGCTTAACTTCTGTGTTCGGTATGGGAACAGGTGTATCCTCTTTGCTATAATAACCACATAATCTTTCGATTAACTTATATAAAGTTTTTCAAAGTTAATACTCTGAAAACTGCATATCATTTATATATTAATCATTTTATTTTAGCAACCGAAATCATCCTTATTATTATCTAATAATGATTTGGTTGGCGATATAAACCTTTAGGTTTATTTTGGTCAAGTCCTCGACCTATTAGTATCGATAAGCTAAATACATTACTGCACTTACACCTTCGACCTATCAACCAGGTAGTCTTCCTGGGGTCTTACCCTTACGGTGGGAAATCTTATCTTGAAGTTGGCTTCGCGCTTAGATGCTTTCAGCGCTTATCCATTCCGTACATAGCTACCCAGCCATGCCCTTGGCAGAACAACTGGTACACCAGAGGTACGTCCATCCCGGTCCTCTCGTACTAAGGACAGGTCTTCTCAAATTTCCTACGCCTGCGACGGATAGGGACCGAACTGTCTCACGACGTTCTGAACCCAGCTCGCGTACCACTTTAATGGGCGAACAGCCCAACCCTTGGGACCTACTACAGCCCCAGGATGTGATGAGCCGACATCGAGGTGCCAAACCTCCCCGTCGATGTGGACTCTTGGGGGAGATAAGCCTGTTATCCCCAGGGTAGCTTTTATCCGTTGAGCGATGGCCCTTCCATGCGGTACCACCGGATCACTAAGTCCGACTTTCGTCCTTGCTCGACCTGTATGTCTTGCAATCAAGCTTCCTTTTGCCTTTACACTCTTCGCACGATTTCCGACCGTGCTGAGGAAACCTTTGAGCGCCTCCGTTACTTTTTAGGAGGCGACCGCCCCAGTCAAACTGCCCACCTGACGGTGTTCCAAG
>NZ_CP048741.1:1004631-1005523 GCF_018336475.1 Romboutsia sp. 13368 | reverse complement strand
ATATTTTAATAAATAATAATTAAAAATATCTTTTACAATATTATTGATTCTATTCTTATTAAAATTAAACTAAACATAAAATAAAAAAAGATGAACCCTATAAAGTTCATCTTTTTTCTATATATCTAACATAAGTTGTTCAAATCCAGAATCATATATATCATTTTTTTTAATATTTTTTTTATTCACAGGCTTTATGACATTTATTTTAGTCAAAAGCTTTTTTAATGATGCAACGTTATTTATAGATATATTTTCATTATTAACATTCAATGAATATCCCACATCTGTTTTATTTATTATAAGTTTAGGATTTTCTAGTTTTAACGATACTATAATCTCTCCATTATACTCTACAGAAAAACTATCTTTATTTTTTGAAAAAATATCTATTAAACCATCTTTTATAGATTTATTGTGTTTTGATTTATCTTGACTACTTAATACATTCATTTTTATTAAAAGAGGCTCTATTGACTTTAAATCATTTAAATATATAGGTCCACCTTTTAAGTAAATGCAGTATCCTCTACTTGATGCTTCTATCTTAACATCTTTTTCTTTTATAAATACCGATTCAATTTTTCCATTTGTATATTTAACTGTATATGATTTAGTTATTTTAGATAGTATATTTGTTATTTTGCTTGGTAAATACATTATGTCCCTCTTTTATTTTATTTTTATCTAAAATATATCATTAATTTATAAATTTTACAAGTTTATAGTGCTTTTAACAAGAAATTTTAAACTTTAGTATATAATATCTTTATTCCTATCCTAAATATTCCTTTATAATTTAAATTTATACTTTTAGCATTAAAAATAAGGAGTCAAAATTTATGACGCCTTATTTTCAATGTTATAAAGTTATTTTTGTCTAGGTGTTGGG
>NZ_CP048741.1:1002219-1002563 GCF_018336475.1 Romboutsia sp. 13368 | reverse complement strand
ACATTGATTTACTCTTAACTTTATTTAAATTTAATTGTTCTGTTAACTGAGAAAAACTAGTCTCTATCCTTCTTCTAACCTTAAATATTAGTNNTCTTATTTGCTTCGGATAGTTATCTTTAAAGTTTCCTCTTTTTWAAAATAATAAATTTATATTTCTTTCAGTTTTTAACTCAGGCGTTAGCCTTTTATTWATATATCMTTTATCACCTATAATAGAAATTGAATTATATTTATCACATAAATCCCACACTGCATTTCTATCATCAACATTCGCAGGAGTTATGATATAATCAGTTAAGAAACCATCTACTGTAGTAAGTGCATGAAACTTAAATCCAAAA
>NZ_CP048741.1:1001930-1002198 GCF_018336475.1 Romboutsia sp. 13368 | reverse complement strand
CATACTCCATAATAGGCTTCGCCTTTAAAGCATTTACTGAAATGTGCTCTACCAAACTCACAAACTGGAATTGGCATACTATCTACGACTCTTATATTATTAGAATAAGATTGAANNNATAAGGAAATATACTCTCTTATTTCATTGATTACAGAATGTAAATTTCGTTTAGTTCTATTAAATCTAGTTCTATCTCCTAACTTTGGAAATAATTTTGAATATTCTCTACTTAATAAACTGAAAAATGCTTTTTCTGAATCTATAGTTA
>NZ_CP048741.1:1000574-1001651 GCF_018336475.1 Romboutsia sp. 13368 | reverse complement strand
AGTATTTTTAATATACTCATATATTTAGTAATAATTAGTACATACTTTGATATCAAATAAAACAAAGGCACGATAGTAAAATTGTAATCAATACTTAAAGATAAGTTAGATGAATTAGAGAAATTAAGGCAAAGTTTAGGTTTATAGAATTATATTCTATCTTTTGGAAATAATAAAATAGATATTTATTAAGGAGGTAAATAAAATGCAAAGAGGAAATTTAAAATGTAATGCAACTAATTGTGCACATAATAGAGATTATGAGTGTAAAGCAGGTATGATACATGTAAGTGGACGTGGTGCAGTAGCAATTGAAGGAACTTCTTGTACAAGTTTTGTAGATAGAGATAGTAGTAGTATTGTAAATAGTCTAGCTGGTGATCCTAGAGAAAAAGAATCATTTTTTAATAGCGCTAACCATGCTTTTGTAAATAGTGATGGTAGTTCAACTACAGAACCACGTGATATAAAATGTGAAGCTCACAATTGTATATATAATAAACATAAAGATTGTTATGCAGAATATGTTCAAATAGATGCAACTAATGCATATTGTCAGTCTTTTGAATATGGAGGAGATATGTAATACTATAAAAATGAACTTCCTAAAATATTAATAGAAATGAGCTTGAATACTTGAAGATCGGTTAAAAGAACTACTAAGATACAATAATTGGTAGTTCTTTTTTATCTATAAATATATTATTATATAAAATTCTTATTACTTTTTATTTATATTCGAAGATTAATAATATTGAATGAACACTTAATTATTAGAGTATTCAATATAAAAATTTTCATACACAATTAATATGATTAACATAAATTAGTTAATATTAGCTAATAATAATATTGGAAATAATAAGCTAGTTTACAAAGGAGAATAAAAATTATGTTATTAATAAAAAATGGTAAAATAATGACCATGGCTGATAAAACTTATAATAGAGGGTCTATTTTAATAAAAGATAAAAAGATTGTAGAGATAGGAGAAAATATTAATATAAGTGATAATGAAGATTGTAAAATAATTGATGCAGAAAATTATTGGGTTATGCCAGGTATAATAGAAGCTCA
>NZ_CP048741.1:999513-1000568 GCF_018336475.1 Romboutsia sp. 13368 | reverse complement strand
CTAGGTGTTGGGTTATTCATAGAGTTATTATTAGTTGGAAGTGTTGCACCCATTTTTATATACATAGGTTGAGTAGGTGCAATCCATACCTTACCTTCTCCACTAAAAGTATTTAAGAATCCTTCACCATTTATAGCTGAGCTAAATAAGCTCTTATCTGATTTCGTAACACTAAAGTTTACATTTTTTGTTCTAGCTATTACAAAGTTTCCATCAACTTTTAACTCTTCACCTTTGTTTATCTCACATTCTACTATCTCTGACTTAGGTACATTGCATTCAAGTATAACTACGCCAGAACCACTTAATTCAATTTGGAATAGTCCTTCTCCACCAAGTAGTGTAGATGAAATATTTTTTTGCATTGTTCCTTTAACATTTACATYWTCTGAACAACAATAAAACATTCCCTTATCAACTATTATACTTTCATTATTTAATTCCATTATTAAGTAGTGCTTATATGATGGCTCTAAGAGTATTTCCCCTGTTCCACTATAAGTAGGTTTTATAGCACTTTCATTTGTTATAGTTCCTGACACAGCTTTTTTGAAAAGACCTCCAACACCACCAATATTACTTTTAGATTTTATATTTCCTTTATAATAATAAAGTGCTCCTGCTTCTGTTTTTACTGTACTATTATTTAATTTTATTCTAACTTGCTTTATTTTTAACCCAACTTGATTTGCAAAGAATAATCCCATTGCAGTTTCTATGTTTTGTGCTCCTTCTAAATTGTTATATGCTATTATCTCAAAGTCTACTCCATCATAGGATATACTATCTATTATACTTATTTTATTCTCTAATGTATTCATAATAWATCTCCTTAATTTATAATATTTATAAATACTTAATTTTAATATTAACTACTTATGTATGATATTATTATAACTATAAATCAAATAAATTAGAACAAATCAAATAAATTAGAACAAATCAAATAAAAAAGTGAATCAATAATTGATTCACTTTCTTATTATTTATTTAAACTATTATTTTGTTGATTATTATTTTGCATATTTATATGTCTAGAAGGTATTATAATAGAT
>NZ_CP048741.1:997438-997711 GCF_018336475.1 Romboutsia sp. 13368 | reverse complement strand
GATATAAATCTATTTGGTCTTTCTAAAAACTTTGCTTCAACTATATTATTATATTTCATTTTATTCTCCTTATAAAAAATTCGCTTCGCTCATGTCGCCAACGATATATCCTCATTACCATTTCGGATACATCCGTTGCTCAAAAATGTCATTTTTTACTTTTCTAGATATATTAATATTACTTTAATTCAAAAGTTATCAACAAATTTTTATGCAGTATAAAATCCTAGTACGTAAAAAACTCTTATGTATATTATATATCCATAAGAGTTT
>NZ_CP048741.1:988551-997423 GCF_018336475.1 Romboutsia sp. 13368 | reverse complement strand
CTATTATTTTGTTGATTATTATTTTGCATATTTATATGTCTAGAAGGTATTATAGTAGATACTGCATGCTTATATATCATATTTTGTTGTTTCTTTTCATCTTCTAACATTATTATATAACTATCAAAGCCTTTTACTTGTCCATTAACTTTTACACCATTCATTAAGAATATAGTAACAGGTATTCTTTCTTTTCTAGCATTATTTAAAAATAAATCTTGTAAATTTATAGCTGTATTTTTCATTTGTATATATCCTCCCGATAATTAGTTAAATTAGTAAAATTTACCATTCCTTTATTATATTTTATATAATTTATAGCATTTTTTCAATATGCATAATTATATCGTCTTCAAGTACTTGGCTATCATCATACTCATCTAAGTTAAACCACTTAGCATCACTGTATCTTCTAAACCAAGTTAGCTGGCGTTTTGCATATCTTCTTGAATCTCTTTTTATTATTTCTATAGCTTCCTCTAAAGTATACTCGCCATCTAAGTACTTTATTATTTCTTTATATCCTATACCTTGCATAGATATCATATCTTTTGTGTATCCCATATTTAGTAAAGTTTTAACTTCATCTATTAATCCACTTTCCATCATTATATCTACACGCTTATTTATTCTTTCATATAGATGTTCTCTTTCTCTATTTAGAACTATTATTATAGGTTTATATTTTTCATTAAATCTTAAATCATTAGAGAAATCATTCATTTTTTCTCCACTTAAACAAACTTCAATAGCTCTTATAACTCTTTTAGTGTTATTTTTATGGATTCTCTCAGCTGCTTCATTATCTAATTCTCTTAGCTTATTATGCATATAGTCTATACCATGTTCTTCAAGTTCTAGCCTTAATTTTTCACGAATTTCATTATTTGCATCAGACTTTGCAAAGTCCATATTATATATTAATGAATTTAAGTAAAGTCCAGTTCCTCCTGTAACTAATACTTTCTTTCCTTTATTAKTTATATCATCTATATAATTATAAGCTCTTTCTTGAAATTCAGAAACTGAAAAAGAGTAATCTGGAGTAACTTCATCTACTAAGTAATGTTTTATACCTTGCATTTCTTCATTAGTTACCTTAGCACTACCTATATCCATATATTTATATATTTGCATTGAATCTGCTGATATAATTTCAGCATTTAGTTTCTTTGCAAGATTTATTGATAAGTTAGTTTTTCCAACTGCTGTTGGGCCTGTAAGTATTATAATTGGAGTTTTGTTCATATTAATCCTTCCTAAACTACATAATTCTTTTAAACATCTTTTCTATTTCATTTTTTGTTATTTCTACTATTGTTGGTCTACCATGAGGACATGTAAAAGGATTTTCGCAAGTTTCAAGTTCATTTAATAGYGTTTGTATTTCTATAGTTTGAATTTTATCATTTGCTTTTATCGCTGCTCTACATGCCATAGATGCAAACTTTTCTCCTTTTAACTCATAGTTATTTTTTATTTCTTCTATATTATCGATTATTTGTAGTATGAACTTTTCAGATTCTGGAACACCAAATATAGTTGGTACACATCTTATCATTATATGATTGTTACCAAATAATTCAATTTCAAAACCGAATTTCATGAATAAGTCTAAATTATTTTCAACATGTAACATATCTATATTAGATAATTCTAGTACTATTGGATCAAGTAACATTTGCATATTTATGCTTGATTTATAAAACTTGTCCATATATCTTTCATAAAGTATCTTTTCATGTGCTGCATGTTGATCTAGTAAATACATAGAATTTCCTTTATTCATTATAATGTAGGTATCAAATATAGTTCCAATTATGTTATATCCTGCTAAAGAAAACTTATTTGATGGTACTTCTTCAAAAAACTGTTCTTGTACACTTTCATTTTTATTATCTATATTTTCTATAAATTTATGGCTATACTCAACTTTATTTATAGATTCACTATTTAACTTATAATTTTCTTTTATATTATCTTTAGCTTTATATAAATTTTCTTTAGACTGTTGTTCATTATCTAATTTCTCTATATCTTCAATAGAAAAAGAATTTTCTATACTAATATTTCCTTCTATTATATATTCATCACTACAATCTTCTTTTATTATATTAATATTTTCTAAATCATTTGTATTATTTTTTTTATTATCTTCATATATGTTTTTAWRMTTATDDTCTDTTTCATTATTTTTATTTAGTATATCATTTAATGACATAAAAGAATCAATAGGCTTTTCATCATTTATATCAATTACTTTTATATCGCTTTTTTCATTAGTTTCATATAAATTAATATTTTTATTACTTTCTTTTATTAATATATTTTTAGTTGGTTCTTTTTTTTCATATGTTTCGTACTTTCCTATTAGCGATGATGAAAGTAATGTTTTTCTTAGTATATCTCTAAGTTCTATATACATTTCTTTTTCATTTTCAAACTTTACTTCAAGCTTTGTTGGATGTATATTAACATCTATGCTAGCTGGATTTATAGTAAGTTGTATAAAACATATTGAATGCTTATTTATARGTATAATACCTTTATAAGCTTCACTTATAGCATCTAAAACTATCTTACTTTTTACAAATCTTTTATTTATATATATATGTTGTAAATTCTTATTAGATCTATATATATTGTTATTTCCTATATATCCACTTATCTTAAAGTATTTACATTCATAGTTTATCTCTATTAAGTTTTCACAAATTTCTTTTCCATATATACTTCTTACAACACTTAATAATTTACCATCTCCTGGTGTTGTAAGCATTGATTTATTATTGTTTATATATTTAAATTGAACCTGTGGATTTCCTATTGCAAGTTTATTTATTAAATCACTTATATTTATAGTTTCAGCATGAGTTGATTTTAAGAACTTTTGACGAGCTGGCGTATTAAAAAATATATCTTTTATTATAATAGTTGTACCATTATGAGTTCCTACTGGTTCTTTAGATACTATATGTCCACCTTCAACCAATACTTTAGTTCCTATAGGYTCATCTTTTGTTTTAGTTACCATTTCAAGCCTTGATACAGCACTAATAGATGCTAATGCCTCTCCTCTAAATCCAAGTGAATATAAATCATATAAATCGTCTATATTTTTAATCTTACTTGTAGCATGTCTTAAAAATGATTTATCAACTTCACTAGAAGCTATACCACATCCATTATCAGTTATTCTTATAAGTTTTTTTCCACCATCTAAAATGTCTATAACAACTTTAGTACTTCCCGCATCTATAGAGTTTTCTATTAATTCTTTAACTACAGAAGAAGGTCTTTCAACGACCTCTCCTGCAGCTATTTTATTTATAGTTAAATCATCTAATATGTTGATTCTATTCATATTATCCTCCCCTTTTTACCATACTAGCTTAATATTTAGCTAATTTAAAATGAATTTTAGGGTATTTAATGCTTAGTTATTTTTAGCTTTCTTTTGTAATGAATATAATGCATTTATTGCATCTAATGGAGTCATATTAAGTAAGTCTAGATTTAATATTTCATCCTTTAAGACACTATCACCTATAGTATCAAAACTCATTTGAGTTACTGCTATTTGTGACTGAGCATCATTTTCTTTAATTTTTTTAGATAAATCTTTATTTTCTATATTTAATTTATCATTTTCAGACTTTATATTTTCATAATTTTTAACTAATGATTCATGCTCTAGCTTTAATGCTTCATATTCATTTTTAAAACTATTTTCTTTTAAATTTAATATTTCTTTTTCTAACTTTTCTATGTTTTCAGTGTATATTTTAATATCGTCATTTGATGATATTTCTAAAGTAGCAGTATTTTCAAATACTTTATCGCTATCTTTATTTATAGCTACACTATTATATATATGATTTTTTTCTAAATCACTTAGTATTTCTCTAGATCTATTTATAACTTCATCTGGAAGTTTTGCAAGTTTTGCAACATATATACCATAACTCTTATCCGCACCTGTTGGTATAATTTTTCTTAGGAATATTATATTATCATCATCTTCTTTAACTGCTATTGAGTAGTTTTTAACTTCACTAAACTCATTCTCAAGGTCAGTTAATTCATGATAGTGTGTTGCAAATAAAGTTTTACATTTTATTTTACTTTGAATATATTCAACTATAGACCAAGCTAAACTTATACCGTCGTAAGTACTTGTCCCTCTTCCGATTTCATCAAGTATTACTAAACTTTTATTACTAGCATTTTTAAGTATATGAGATACTTCACTCATCTCAACCATAAATGTTGATTGTCCTTGAGATAAATCATCACTTGCTCCAACTCTTGTAAATATTCTATCAAGTATTGGTATATTTGCATATTCTGCTGGTACAAATGAACCAATGTGTGCCATTAAGGATATTACTGCAGTTTGTCTCATATATGTTGACTTACCTGCCATATTTGGACCTGTAATTATATTTATTATATTTTCACCAGTATTTAGATAAGTGTCATTTGGAACGAAGTTTTCTTCTCCAACTATATTTTCAACTACTGGATGGCGACCATTTTTTATATCTAATTTATCATCTTCATTTATATTAGGTCTTACATAGTTATTCATATAGGCTACAGTAGCCAATGATACAAAAACATCTATATTAGCTATAGTTTTAGATACTTTTTGTATTCTATCTATATTTTTGTATATTTCATTTCTTATATTTACAAATATTTCATATTCTAAAGATTTAATTTTTTCTTCAGCATTTAATATTTTATCTTCTATTTCCTTAAGCTTAGGAGTTATAAATCTTTCCGCATTACTTAATGTTTGCTTTCTTATATATGATTCATCAATTTTTGCAGTATTTAAGTTTGCTTTAGTTATTTCTATAAAATATCCAAATACTTTATTAAATCCGATTTTAAGAGATTTAACACCAGTTTTTTCTCTTTCTTCATTTTCAATTTCTTTTATCATGTAAGCTCCATTTTTAGATATATCACGAAGCTCTTTTAATCCTTCATTAAAGTCTGATTTTATTATATTTCCATCTTTTAAAGTTATTGAAGGTTCTTCAAGTATAGACTCATTAACAAGGTTATATAAATCATTTAAATCATCTAAATCATTTATATAATCTTTAAGCATAGAAGCACTTGATGAGTTTATAGTATCTATTTAAATTGGGTAATTTTTCAATTGAATTTTTTAAATGTATCATTTCTTTTGGAGTTACTTTTTCAAAGGCAATTTTTCCACATATTCGTTCTATATCGTATACATTTTTTAAGATTTCATTTAAGTCTTCACGAAGCATAAAGTCATCTTTAATTTCTTGTATAACATTTAATCTTTCATCAATTTTAACTTTATTAACTAATGGTTCTTCTACATATTTTCTAAGAAGTCTTCCTCCCATAGCCGTAGATGTTTTATCTAATACATGTAAAAGTGAACCTTTTTTCTTATTTCCTCTTATAGTTCCTGTAAGTTCAAGATTAACTCTTGTAAACATATCTAGCACCATATATTCACTAGAATTATATATATTTANNNTATTAATATTTGATGTAACTTGTTTTTGAGTATTATATATATAGTTTAAAAGTATAGATAAACTATATTTTATCAATTCTTTATCATCAAATCTTATATTATTTAAATATTCATTGCTAAAATATTCATTAAGAATATTAGTATTTAAATATTTTTCATCAAAATTTTCATTTATATATATATTGCTTATTGTTGCTATATTTTGAAGCTTTGGTATAAAGTTTAAGTCATTTATTATAATTTCTGTTGGATGAACTTTAGCTATTTCTTCTACTATTTTATCAGTWKKTAAATACGTTGCATTTACTTCWCCTGTACTTATATCAACATAANGTTAATCCACATAAATCTTCTTTTATATATAGTGATAAAAGATAATTATTTTTCTTATTCTCAAGTAAGCTTCCTTCAAGTACTGTACCTGGAGTTACAACTCTTATAACATCCCTTTTTACGATTCCTTTTACAGTAGCTGGGTCTTCAAGTTGTTCTCCTATAGCAACCTTATAACCATTTTCTACTAATTTAGATATATATGAATTTGCAGAATGGAATGGTATACCACACATAGGTGCTCTTTCTTCTAATCCGCATGATTTTCCTGTTAATGCTATTTCAAGTGTTTTTGAAGCTATTATTGCATCTTCAAAGAACATTTCATAAAAATCTCCAAGTCTAAAAAATAGAATACAGTCCGGGTATCTATCTTTGACTTCAAAGTATTGTTTCATCATTGGAGTAAGTTTATTTCTATCTATGTTCATACTCATCCTCCTGTTTATTAATTCTTATGTCTAATTAATTATTATACCATAAGTATTGATTATTATTAAGTTGTGATAAAAATTTAGACTATATCGCCAACGATATATCATCGCTCTCGCTTCAGATATATCCGTTGCTAAAAAATAACCTGAGTATTTATAATACCAACAGTAAAAAGGTTTATCTTTTCCAGAAAACTTAACTTCTCCAACAAAGTTATATCCAAGTTTTTTAAATAAAGAGTTCATTTTTACATTTAAAGAATATGTATCTGCTTTAAGGTAATTTACTCCCTTACTTAGAGCTAAGTCTTTGCAGAAATTCATTAGCTTTGTAGCAACTCCACCATTTCTAAACTTATTATTAATAGCCATTCTATGCGTTACCATACATTTTTCATTTAGTGACCAATTTAAATCTTTGTATTCTGAAGCTTCCTCTTCATCTATACATATAAATCCTTTTATGTAATTATATTCCTCACAAACATATAAGCTCTCATTTTTTATATCATGTATAAAAGTTTCTTTATTTGGATAATTATCATCCCATTGATCATTACCATATGATTTCATTTCTTTAACAGTTTCATTTATTATATACATTATATCTTCTAAATCACTTAACTTTGCTTTTCTAATCATTTACTTACCTCCAAACTGTCATCATTGCTTATTATAATATGAAAAATTATAGTTTTTATTCTATATAGTAATTATATTATGTAAACTAAAGACCTTATATAGAATTATAATATAATTCTATATAAGGTCTTTTATAAAACTTAAATACTTTTTTAT
This sequence comes from Romboutsia sp. 13368, assembly GCF_018336475.1. Classification (GTDB taxonomy): domain Bacteria; phylum Bacillota; class Clostridia; order Peptostreptococcales; family Peptostreptococcaceae; genus Romboutsia. Next base: position 990,328 of record NZ_CP048741.1, on the reverse strand, counting down.
CTTTCGAAAATTATTTAAATTCTATTTTCTATTTATAATTTATTTTAATCAAATTTATCCATTTATGTCTTTTGATTTATATGTTTTGTAACAATGTGCAAAATCTCTTGTATTAAATACGTATTTTCCACCTATTTGTGTATAATAAGCACCTGTAGAGTCATATATATCTTTTATCTTTTGAGTTAAGTTTTTATGATAATATCTAAGTTCTTTAAATTCTTTTTTAAGTCTATCACCTGTAAGCCATAATCTATTTGCACTTATATCTGATAGTTTTATATTTTCAAAGTTTAAGTTATTTTTATTTGCATATATATATATTTCTGCTAATATTTCTTGTAAATTTTCATTTGTAAGATCATGCTTTAACTTTTTATATACAATACTTCCCATTCCATCCATACCTTTTTCATTAAGCTTTTCTTGATTTATAAGTGCATGTAGTGGCTGTCTCTTTATATATACATAAGAAGTATCTTCTAGTATATAACTTCCTCTTAAATATTTAGCCGGTCTATATATAACAAGTATAGGGCTATATACACCACCAATTTCTTCTTCATTTAAATCATTTATATCTTCTATTGATGTTAAATTTCCATCAACTTTTATAGTTCCATATCTAGATTTTTCTTTTAAAGAATACATATTTTCATCTTTTATATATTTTATTATTTCATCTATATAATCTTTATCAACTACAAATTCTTCATTATACGAAGTATTTATATATTCATTTTTAATATCTTCTCTAGCTTGATTTATATCATCTATATCTATTCCTAAATGTATACTTAGCATTTTAAATTTTTCTTCTAATGAATTTATATCTATATTTATATAATCTATGACTTTATCTAAATTTTCTTCTGATTTTATATTAAGTAATAAGTCCCCAATATTTTTTTGAGTTATAACAGTGTCTTTTTCAAATAAATATTTACTTATATACTCTTTTAATTTATCTATATTTTTATATATTCTTATATAATCCTTTAGTAATGTATTTTCTTCATTTATTTTATCTACCATATCACTTGGTATGTTTATATATATTCCATCTTCATTTGCATATAATTTCATCTATGTCTCTCCCTTATTATCTAGCTAATTTCTATTATACATATGAGATAAAAAATAATCTACAATCATAATGCTTTTTCTATCAAATTTATTAAAATTTGCATATAATATAGTATTATATTGTAAAACAAAGGAGTAATTATATGATAGAAGATTTAAAAAATAAACTTGAAAACTATAAACCTTATATAAATGGATATAAGGATATGAAAAGAGCTTCAGTTTTGATACCAATAGTAAAAAAAGATAATTCTCATTATATATTATTTGAATTAAGATCTAAAAATTTAAAAACACAACCTAATGAAATATCTTTTCCTGGAGGTAAAATAGAAAATAATGAAAGTCCTCTTGATGCAGTTATAAGAGAAACTTGTGAAGAACTTGGAACGTATAAAGAAAACATAAATATTATATCCCCACTAGATTTACTTATAACACCTGGAAATATGATAATTCATCCTTTTGTCGGATATATAAATGATATAGATAATCTTAATATAAATAAAGATGAAGTTGATCATATTTTCTTAGTTCCAGTATCATATATATTAAAATATGAGCCTTCACTTTATAATAATGAGGTTCAAGTTATCCCAAATGAAAATTTTCCTTATGATATCATTCCTAATAAAAAGGATTATAAATTTGCTACTAGTAACTATAAAGTTTTATTTTATAAATATAAAGA
>NZ_CP048741.1:977476-988513 GCF_018336475.1 Romboutsia sp. 13368 | reverse complement strand
GTGATTTWATWWAWAAMTAYYTTMAAWWWGAWKWKKTWWATMWYWWATTMWYTWWTAWTWMTWWAATATTAAADACTATGTAATATGGGGTATAACGGCTAAAATATTAGAAAACTTTTTAGAATTTCTAGACGCATAATAAAAAATGTGCCTTAAATATCTAAGGCACATTTTTTATTACTTAACTAATTCTCCTTGTAATGAGAATGTTTTTGGTGATGTTATTTTAACATTAACTAATTTACCAACTAAATCTTCACTTCCACCTGTAAAGTTTACAAGTTTATTTTGTCTAGTTCTACCAGTTAATACATTTTCATCAGTTTTGCTTTTTCCTTCAACTAAAACTTCAACAACTCTATCTTGGTAGCTTTCATTTATTTTAGCTATTTCTTCATTTACTGCAGCTAATACTCTGTTAAATCTTTCATGTTTTACATCTTCAGGTATTTGATTTTCCATCTTTGCAGCTGGAGTTCCTTCTCTCTTTGAGTATATAAATGTAAATGCAGCATCATATTTTACTTTTCTAACTACATCTATAGTGTCTAGTAAATCTTCTTCAGTTTCGCCAGGGAATCCTATCATAAGATCAGTTGAAAATGCTATATCAGGTATTTCTTTCTTAGCTTTTTCTATTATTTCTAGATAGTATTCTTTACTATAGTGTCTGTTCATTTTCTTAAGTAAGCTTGTACTTCCACATTGTACTGGTAAATGTATAAATTCACATACTTTATCACAATCTCTTATAGCATATATAACCTCATCAGATATATCTTTAGGGTGAGATGTCATAAATCTTATTCTTTCTAATCCGTCTATTTCATTTACTATTCTTAAAAGTTCTGCAAATGTTACAGGATTATCTAAAGTTTTACCGTATGAATCTACATTTTGACCTAGTAATGTTATTTCCTTAGTTCCATTTGCAACTAATTCTTTTATTTCATTTACTATATCTTCAACAGTTCTACTTCTTTCTCTACCTCTAGTATATGGTACTATACAGTAAGTACAGAARTTATTACATCCATACATTATATTTACAAAGGCTTTAAGTTCGAATTTTCTACTACTTCTAAGACCTTCTACAACTTCTCCATCAACATCCCAAACATCTACTAACATTTTTTCAGAATCCATTGATGATGCTAATAATTCTGGGAATTTATAAAGGTTATGTGTTCCAAATACTAAATCAACATGGTTGTATTTAGATTTTAATTCTTTAACAACGTGAGGTTGTTGCATCATACATCCACAAACTGCTATTTTTAAATCTGGATTTTTACGCTTATTAAACTTTAATTGACCTAAGTTTCCATAAACTTTAAGCTCTGCATTTTCTCTTACTGCACAAGTATTATATATTATAAGGTCACACTCTGCAGCAAGCACAGTTCTTTGATATCCCATGTCATCAAGCATTGCACATAACTTTTCTGAGTCATGCTCATTCATTTGACATCCAAAAGTTTGTATCATATATTTTGGTTTTGTTTGATGTATTGCATAAAATCTGTTATTTTTTTCTGCTATTGCTTCTATAAATCTATCTTGTTCTTGTATTTTCTCTATAGGAACTTGTACTTGTTTTCTTTTGCTCATAATCCTAACCTCCTTAATACTAAGTAAGTCATATTATATCAAATTCTACCATTATTTTAAAGATATCATTTTGTATTTAAGTATCTAAGTTTTTGATTTGGGTATACTAGTTTATATACTGTTTTTAGAGGTGATAAAATGCTTGTTGTTTTTATTAGAAGTATAATTTTATATATAGCTGTTTTAATAGCTTTAAGAATTATGGGTAAAGGCGAAATAGCTGAAATGAATGCTTTTGACTTAGTAATAACACTACTTATTGCTGAAGTTGCCGCAATTCCCATGCAAGACAATTCTATTCCTATGATATATGGAATTGCATCTATTACAGGACTTGTATTCATAGAAATTTTAATTTCTTTTATAGCCTTAAAAAGTAGAACTATTAGTAAATTTTTATCTGGTAGCCCTACTGTTCTTATAAGTAAATCTAAATTAAATTATAAACAATTAAAAAAAGAGCGTGTATCTATTGAAGAGTTACTTGAAGAATTACGTACTCAAGGATATTTTAATATTAAGGATGTACAATATGCAATACTAGAAACAGATGGAAACTTAAGTATAGTTCCATCAGCTTCTTATGACTCTAGTAAAACAAGTGATTTTAAACATTTACCTCTTCCAGTTATAATCGATGGCAAAATTGCAAAAGATAACTTAAAAGAATTAAATAAAGATGATAAGTGGGTTTCAAGAATCTTAGAAGATAATAACATAAAAGCTATTAAAGATGTTTTAATCTGTATAATCGATGAAAATGATGAAATTTTTATACAGAGAAAAAGGACTAGATGAGGTGAGCATAATATGAAACAAGTTATTGCCGTTATTATATGGACGTTATTATTTATAAGTTTAGGAATTTATTCTGAAAATAAAATTAATGACTTTACTGATAAATTTAAAACTGATATTGAAGTTATTGAAAACTATATTGAAGAAGACAAACTTGATGAAGCATCTAATAATATAAAAGACTTGTCAAAATCATGGCATGAAGAAAAAGAAATTTGGTACAAGATAGTGAATCATGAATACTTCGATGAAGTATGCTTATCACTTAACATACTTGAACAAAATGTAAAATACAATGATAAATTAGATGCATTAGAACAAGTTGAAACAATAAAGATGCTATTAAATAATATTTTAGAATCAGAAAAATGTGATTTAAACCATATATTCTAATTAAAAAATAGGCTAATTTAGCCTATTTTTTAATAACTTACTTTATATAAATATAATCCCTTAGCTGGTGCTGTATCTGAAGACTTACTTCTATCTTTTTCTTCAAGCATTCTTTTTATATCTTCTGGTGATATTTTTTTATGTCCTACATCTATTAAAGCACCTGTCATTATTCTTACCATATTGTATAAGAATCCATTGCCTTCAAAATATATTTCTATTAAACCATTGTCTTCTTTTATATTTATAGAATATACAGTTCTTACATTTGATTTTTTCTTAGATTTTGATGATGCAAAACTAGTAAAATCATGTTCTCCTATAAAGTATTTACTTGCCTCTTTCATTAATTCTATATCTAGTTTCTTAGGTATGTGAGTAGTATACTTTCTTAAAAATGGGTCATGGAATTTATTATTGTATATTTTATATAAATATACTTTTGATTTTGCATTATATCTACTATGGAATCTGTCTTCTACTTCTTCTAGATTAGCTATAACTATATCTTCTGGTAAATATTCATATAAATATGATTGCATTTTTTCTATAGATAAATTAGAATTTGTTTTAAAATTTGCAACTTGTCCATATGCATGAACTCCCATATCAGTTCTTCCTGAACCAATTATTTCTATGCTTTCATTAGTCATTTTACTTAATACATCTTCGATTTTACCTTGTATTGTCATATCATTGTCTTTTAATCTTTGAAATCCCTTATACCTTGATCCATCATACCTTATTGTCATTTTTATATTTCTCATATTGTTCCTCTTTCTATTTTAAGCTTGTATAGATTTTATGTGTATATTTTTTATTTTTACAGTTATAGAAGTTCCTACTCCTTTTTTACTGTTAAGTATCATATTTCCTCCATGAAGTTTTACTATTTCATTACTTATAGCAAGTCCTAGTCCACTTCCAGCTTTATTATAATCTTCTTGGAAGAATTTATCTAATACTTTTTCTAAGTTTTCTTTTTCTATACCAGCACCATTATCTACTACTTTTATAGTAGTATATTCTTCATCTTGAGATACTACAATATTTATAAATCCGCCATCATCAGTAAATTTTATAGAGTTTTGAACTAAATTTATTAAAACTTGTCTAAGTCTATCCTTATCACCTTGAATTAAGTCAATATCTTCATTTATAAACTCTACATTTAATCTAATATTTTTTTCATTTGATTTTACTTTAAGTTGATTTACAACACCTATAGCTAGCCTTTTTATATCTACTGTATCTATCTTTAATTTTATTCTATCTGATGCTAACCTTGAAAAATCAAGTAATTCTTCAACTAATTTTATAAGTCTTTCCGTTTCATCTTGAATTATTCCAAGACCTAAATCAAGTTCATCTCTTGTTATTTCCTCATAACCTAAAGTTTCACTCCATCCTTTTATTGATGTAAGTGGTGTTCTAAGTTCATGAGATATTGAAGAAATAAATTCTTCTTTTAATTTTTCACTTTTATCTATTTCAGCTGCCATGTGTACAAATGTCTTTGCCAAGTCTCCAATTTCATCATTTGATATATTTGTATCTTTTAACTTTATACTGAAGTTCCCATGAGATAATTCATTAGCAAATTCTTTTAATTCAACAAGTGGCTGTATTATAGTTTCTGCAAATCTTAAACTTAAAGATAGTGCTATTATCAATATACATATACCAGCAAAAACTAAACCAAGTCCTAATTTGAATATAGTTGCATCTATTTCTGTCAATGATACTGTGTATCTTATTGCTCCTTCTATCACATTATTTATTTTTATAGGAACAGATACACTCATTACATGTTCATTAGTAGCTTTTATCTTAGATGTTATTGGATATAAATCCTTTGCACCTTTAAGTGCTTTATCTACATCTTCAGATTCTATTTTTTCATTTGTTTTTATACCATATGGGTCTACTATAATATTTTTATTTTTATCAATTACTTGGATTGCAAACTTTGAACTTTCTCCAATTTTTTGCTTGTCTAGTATATTACTTATCTTTTCATCAAAAGTTGTATTTTCTATATTATTTATACTGGTATTATATACAGAATTTGTATAATTAACTTGAGCTTTTAAACTTTGTCTTACAGAATCATAGTAATAATTTTGAACATAAAACATAAATAAACCTTCAAATAATGTAACTGTTAATATTATTATTATGAAATAGTTTTTAATTACTCTTTTTCTTAGCCCTTCAAAGTGTAGCACTATTGTTCGTCCTTTCTAAAACAATATCCATATCCCCAAACAGTTTGTATATATTTAGGTTTTGATGGGTCATCTTCTATTTTATTTCTTATTCTTCTTATATTTACATCAACTATTTTAAAATCATAAAGGTAGTTACTCCCCCATACTTCTTCAAGTATTTGATCTCTACTTAAAGATTTTTTTGCATTCGTAATTAAATATTTTACAATAGAAAATTCTGTAGGTGTAAGTTCTATTTCTTTACCATTTTTTAATAGTTTTCTCTTATCTAAGTTAAGTGTAAATGGCAATGCTACTATTTCATTAGATTTTATATTATCATCCTTTTTAATTCTTCTAAGTAAAGCACTTATTCTAAATAATAATTCCTTTATACTAAATGGCTTTACCATATAGTCATCAGCGCCAGATATGAAGCCCTCTATTTTATCATCTTCTTGAGCTTTAGCTGTAAGCATTATAATTCCAACTTGATCAAAATTTTGTCTTATATATTTACAAACTTCAATTCCACTCATATCAGGTAACATCACATCTAAAAGTGCTAACGATATATTTTTCTCATTTTTTATTTTATCTATAGCTTCCTGTCCACATTCAGCCTCTATTACTTCATATCCTTCTCTTTTTAAATTTATGCTTACAAAACTTCTTATTCCAATTTCATCTTCTAGTATTAATATTTTTTCCTTCATTTAAATCCTCCCAAACAAAACTAATATATCAATGAGAAATAATCCATTAATGCTTCTGTAGTTATATTTAAATTCTCTAATATATCTACATCATTTTTTTGTAATACAAATGTATTATCATAATTTTCTCCAAGTACTATAGRTGTATTATTACTTATACTTTTAGCTTCTTCCGTAATAGTTTTTGGAGATACCACTATAGTGAAAATATTTTTAGGTTCATTTTCAACTAAATCATGGTAATAAAACTTAAATAAGGCATTTGCACCTTCATAATCTTGTTCACAATATATTTTATTTACTAATTCATTTGGTATATATAATTTAAAATTATATTTATAATTATAATATATTTTTCTATCAAATACCAATTTTGCATCCTCATTATATTTACCATTCCATCTATACCAACTAATATTAGATGAATACTGCAGTGTATATATACTACTACTTCCCGTAACTATTGGTATTTCAAGTATATTATCTTCATTTATATCCTCAACTGGTATATAGTATGGTTTCATCAAGTTTTTATCATTATCTTTAAAAACCTTTTTTAATTTTTTATCTTCAATATATAAAATTTGAGTACTATAATTATTTTCTTTTAGATTTGGAATATCTAACACTACTCCTTTTTTATTAGTATCTATTTTTCCATATGTTATATATAAATTATTTAAATTCTTAATATTTTCAAATTCTATAAAATCTAAAAGCATTATTTTATCATTAAAATTTAATAAACTAGTATAAACTTTATTTACTTTCGGATTATAATTTAAAACCAATATATCTAAAATATCATCATTATCGATATAATCTACTTTTACTTTTATATCGGTAAGATTGTTACTATCATTTATCCAATATGGATTTAGTGTATCTAACTTTTCTAAGCCATTATCCTGTAATTTATATATGTACATATTAGTTTTATCTTGTTTTTTTACAAGAAGTATTATTTCTAAGTTGTTATCATTATCTAGGTCATAGAAATTAGCATACTCTATACTATCTCCACTTTCTAATATGTTTCCTTCTTCTTGATATTTTCCACTTTCATTTTTCTTTAATACCATAAAACCTACTTCAGTTTTATTTTCATTTGCATTTTCTTTTTTTTCAAAAACTACTATCTCTTTCTCTCCATCTTTATTTAGGTCAACCTCATTTATTTTAGCAACTTCACTTGTGTTTTTTGGAAGTAATAATGAAGAATTTGGTGCTGGTAAAAGTTTTTCTATTTGTTCATATAGATTCAAACTTTCTTCATTTATAACTGGCTTTTCCTTTATAAGTTGTTCTGGAGATTTAGAGTTTAAGCTACACCCACTTAATAAAACAAGTGAAGCTATTAATGTAGTTAACTTAAATAACTTCATCCAAAACCTCCCTATTTAGTTTTTCTCAAAATACTCTTTAAATTTTTCTATCCTTTCTTTTTCATGATTTATAGTCTCTTTATCTAAATTTCCTCTTCCAAGTCTATCGCATAAAGATAGTAATGCTACCTCTTTATATTCTACATCATTTATCATATCTTGTGGTTTAAAAAATGGAAGATTTTTATCATAATACAATGGTTGCATATGCCATCTAACTAAATTTACTACTTTTTGCTTAAATTTTTCATCATGCGTTAATTCATTTAAAAAGTCCATAGCTATATCTTTACCTTCTATATCATGGTCATAAGATGTTATTCTATTTTTTCTTACTCTTGTAGTAGTTAATTTTCCTATATCATGTAAAAGTGCTGCCCACATAAATACTTTTTCATCATTTGAGTACTGCTTGTACTCACTTGCTCTATCTACTACCAAAAATATATGATTTAAAACATTTCCTTCTGGATGATACTTAGGATTTTGATTTATATCCTTTAATTTTCTTATCTTATCAAATGGATATCTATCTAAATCTCCATCCATTATTAGAGATTCTAATTCATATGATGGTTTTGAACTATTTAATAAAATTTCATTTATTCTTGTAAATACTTCTTTATTATTCATAAAATCACCCTTAAAATAAAATTTTAGGTTAGGCTATTTATAACTTCATTTAGCCAACCGTATACACCTATATATTTATTATTATTTTTTAGGGAATTTATCCTCTGACCAAACAATATTTTCAAAGTTACTTTTAACTTCCTTAACTTCTGTAGCCTTTGATTGACATAAATCTTGTTCCATATTTTTATCTATATTTTCTTCGCCTCTAAATGTTATTATATCATTACTGTCATTATCTTCAGATGAATTTTCAGTTTCTATTTCCTCTACTTCTACATATCTTGTATCTTCAATTATATCTTCTTTTTGTGGTCTTTTTCTCTTTTTAGGATGTATTACTTTTTGATTTTTAGGTTTAGTATTTTCTTGAACTTCATCTATGAATTTTTCATCATTTTCTACTTCTTTTAATTCATTTAAATTATTATGTTTCTTGGATACTTTATTTGAATTCTTTTTACTTGATRGACTTTATTTGAATTCTTTTTACTTGATGGGTTCTTTTTATTAGATTTCTTATGTGGAGGTTGTTCTTTATTACTTTGTTCGCTTTGACTATTAGTTTTCTTATTTTTAGAATTGTTATTATCGTGAGAGTTTTGATTATGTTTTGATGATTTTTTATTACTATATGTCTTTTTAGATTTAGATGATTTTTTAGGTTTGCTAGCTTCTTCAACATCATTTTGCTCTTGAATTTTATTAGAATTAGCAATATCTATTTTTTCTTGATTATCTTCACTTTTAGGATTATTTACCTTCTTATTTGGTCGTTTTTTTGATTTATTTCCTCCTAATGATAAGTTTAATTTAAGCCCACCTTGCTTTTTAGGTTTACTTGCTTCTTCATCTAATCCAAATTCTTTTTTCTTATCTTCTGGAACTAAATCATTTAAAATTATCTCATTGAAATCTTCTTCATATTCTAATTTTTCTTTTGTATTTTTTTCTAAACTTTTTGAGTGCTTGTTTTTCTTATTTCTATTACTGCTTTTACTATTTAGTCTTAACATTACTACACCCCCTTAAAATACTCTTTATATTATTTATATTATCTTAAGGGGGAATTTATTAATTATTTTTTAGGTGGACGTGGTCCTATATATTGATATAAATTAGTCTTAAGCATACCATTGTATAATTTTCTTCTTTTATCTGCTTCTTGTCCAAACTCTTTTTCAAAGTCTTCGTAAGAAGTTATTAAATAGTAAGACCAATTTTTTAATTTTCTAAATGTATATCCTAAGTGTTTATATAGACTTTGTACACTTTCTTTATCTTCTAATCTTTCTCCATATGGTGGGTTTGTAACTATAAATCCATATTCTTCATCGCTTTTAAAGTCTATTGCATTTCCTAGATTAAATTCTATATATTCATCTACTCCTGCAATTTCTGCGTTTTCCTTAGCAATTTCTAAAGCTTCTTCATCTATATCATATCCATATATTTTAAACTCAATATCATTGTCTATTTTATCAAATGCATCTTTTCTAGTATCCCACCAGATTTTTTTATCTAATGTTCTCCATTTTTCTGATATAAATTCACGATTAAGTCCAGGTGCCATATTTATCCCCATCATAGCAGCTTCTATTAACATAGTTCCCGAACCACACATTGGGTCTACTAATGTTCTACCTGGCTTCCATGGTACTAAACTCATTATTCCTGCAGCTAATGTTTCTCTTATTGGAGCTTTATTTGCTTTTTCTCTATATCCTCTTTTATGAAGAGCATCTCCAGTTGTATCTATTGATATAGTTACTTTATCTTTGTGTAAAAATACATATATAGGATACTTTTCTTTATCTTCTTTTAGTAACCCAGTTTCCATATAACTTTTTTTAAGACTATCAACTATTGCCTTTTTTACTATAGCTTGTATATCTGTTGTACTATATAATTTTGATTTTATAGACGATGCTTTAGATACAGGGAATTGTGCTCCATATGGAATGTATCTTGACCAATTTATTCTTTTTGTATTTTCAAATAATTCGTCAAATGTTTTTGCTTCAAATTCTGCTATTTTAAGATGAACTCTTTCTGCACATCTTAACCACATATTAGCTTTAGCTATTCCATCTTCACCAGTTTTATAAGTAATTCTTCCATCTTCTGTTTTTATTATTTCAAATCCTAAATCCTTTATCTCTCTTGCTAGCATTTTTTCCATACCAAAAAAGCAAGGTGATATTAATGTATAACTTTTCTTCATGTCATCCTCCTAAGTGTATTACTTATTCATGCTCCCCATTTCATATCCTGCCATATCTAGGGTTACATATTTAAAACCTATTTCTTTTAGTTTTTTATGTGTTTTATTTAATAAATCTTCATTAAAAAACTTATGTATTTCATCTTTACCTACTTCTATTCGTGCAATGTCGTTATGTACTCTAACTCTAAATTGATTAAATCCTATACTTACTAAATATTCTTCACTTTTTTCTATTTTTTTAAGCAAATCTTTAGTTATTTTTGTTCCATATGGAATTCTAGTTGCAAGACATGCAAAAGCAGGTTTATTATAAGTATTAAGGTTCATTTGTTTTGAAAGATTTCTTATATCTTCTTTTGTTAATTTACATTCTTTAAGTGGGCTTATTATATTTAACTCTTCAAGTGCCTTAAGACCCGGTCTAAAATCACCTAAATCATCTAAGTTAGTTCCATCTAATACATACTTTATATTGTGCTTATTAGCAACTCCCTTTACAGTATTAAATACTTCTCTTTTACAGTGATAGCATCTATCACTATTATTTTCTATAAACTTCTCAACTTTAAAATTATCAATATTAACAACTATATGTTTAACTTGAAACTCTTTAGCATAATTTATAGCTTCTTCAATTTCTCTATCTGAATGCATCATAGCATGAAGGGTTACCGCAATTACTTTATCACCTAAAGTATCTTTTGCTACCTTAAGTAAAAAATTACTATCTACACCACCTGAATAAGCTATTGCTACACTTTCTAGTTCTAGTAGTCTACTTTTTAGGTTGTCTAACTTTTTATTTATTTCCATAAGATTCCCTCCAATGCATAATAAGTTAATTATATAAAAAGTCTTAATATAAAGCAAATTTAATTTATAATTATAGTTTAAATTTTAGACTTATTGGTATTTACTGTATTATAATCTTATAATAGGGGGTAGATACTATGAGAATTACTTATGATATTTTACAAAATTTACTGAAGTGTAATACAGGGATAAAGTTAGTTTTTAGAGAAAATTCAAATATATTAGATATTTATTTATATAATGATATCATA
>NZ_CP048741.1:975317-977430 GCF_018336475.1 Romboutsia sp. 13368 | reverse complement strand
TATATAATAAAAAGCTACAACTAAACGTAGTTAGTAACTATACTATAACTAATTTTTAAGGTTAATAATCACGAAATTGTCTAACAGAGCCATTTTRTAAAAGTTATATATATCTAAGGTTTGATATAATATCTATTTAGATTATTACTACGCTTCTTTTACTTCTTTATTTTTATATAAATTTATACTTATAAATATAGATATTAAAACTATAAAAATATTTATAACAATAGTAAGTAACGGCATCCCAAAGCTATTAATTATATTCATAATAGTATCTAACATCTTAGGATTATTGCTTATTTCTGATACTATAGATGCTGGTACTGTATTTACAAGCATAACTATYATAGTCATAAACAATCTTCCTTTATTTATACCAAACTTTAAAACTAAAGGAATTATTACAGACATAGATAGTATAGCTGATGTTATACTTGTAGGTAATAATATATCTAATGACATTTCTTGTGATGTAGTTATTTTTATTGATACAAAGTATACTATACATAAAAGTATAGAAGATAATAATATATTTATAATTCCAAATAAATATCTAGATAACACATATTCWTTTCTTTTWACWGGAAGATATGCTATTAAATAATCTATATTATTATGATCTTCGTAAGCCATTACTTGATATAGAGTTAATAAAACAGTTAGCCCTAATAATATATTTAAAAAGAACTGGTTATAAATAGCTATTCCTATCCATATTACCCATACAAACCAGATTTGCTTATACACTGATTTTAAGTTTGTAAAACTCATTTTTGTAAGATTTATAACATTGCTCATATGCTACCCCCTAGTATAATACATTATTATGTCTTCTAAATTTGCTTTATCATATACTACTTCTTCCCCAAATATCTCATATGCAGTTTTATAATCAGAAGTTAAACCATCAAATCCAAAAGAATTTTCTTGATATGATATAAGGTATTTTTTAGTATCATCGTCTAATAGCTCTTTATTACCTCTTATTATTTTGTGATTTTCTAATATACTTTCCTTATCWCYATTTAGTATWATTTTTCCGTTATATATAAATACTAAATAATCTCCTACTTTATCTAAATCCGAAGTTATATGAGTAGAATAAAAAACAGTTAAACCATCTTTTTCCATATGTTCTTGTAAAACTTCCATAAATTCATTTCTGACTATAGGATCTAGGTTTGCTGTTGGTTCGTCCATTATTATTAATTTTGGATGGTGGCAAAGTGTCATTATAAGTTCAAACTTTTTTTGTTGACCTTTAGATAACTCTTTATATACTTTCTTTTCATTTATATTAAATTTATTTAAGTAGAATTTGTATAATTTTTCGTCCCAATTTTTATAAATTAAAGATATATTTTTCTTAATATCCTTTAGTTTTACTTCTTTCATGTATCCAGAAATATCACCAACATAACCTATTTGTTCTTTTATAGATAAATCATCATCCTTATATTCTTTATCAAATATTTTTATAGTTCCACTATCTTTTTTTAACATATTCATTATTAATTTTATAGTAGTTGTTTTACCACTACCATTAGGACCTATAAATCCAGTTATAAATCCTTTTGGTATATCTATACTATCTATACTTAGTTTAAAATCGCCTAAATCTTTGCTTAAATTTCTAATTTCAACTGCATTCATAATAAGCCCTCCTATACTTCTTCATAAATACTTTTAAATATTTCTATCCCTTCTTCTAAACTTACTCCAACTGCTTTTGCTTGTTTAATTATTTCTTCTAACTTATTTTCTATTTCATACAATGTGATTTCTTTTAATCTTTCAGTGTTTTGATTTGATACAAAGGTACCTTTTCCAATTACTGTTTGTATAAAGCCATCTTTTTCTAATTCTTCATAGGCTCTTTTTGTTGTTATTATACTTACCTTCAACTCTTTTGCTAAATTTCTAATAGACGGTAACCCTTCTCCTGGNTTTAAATTACCATTTAGTATCTGACTTTTTATTTGTGTTTGTATTTGTTCATATAATGATATTGTTGAAGTATTACTTATATTTATATTCAATTTATCACCTCTTCTTAATRTACATACAGTGTGTATATAGTATATATACACTGTATGTACAAATAATAACA
>NZ_CP048741.1:974383-975114 GCF_018336475.1 Romboutsia sp. 13368 | reverse complement strand
AATAATTATCCAAGTTAGTARCTTACCTASTGGTGTTGCCATGTTTATACTCCAACCTACTCCTAATCTTTTTTCTACCATAAAAGATGGGTCTTCTTTGTTATAATAAATAAATCCGTACATCCACTTTTCATCATCATTTTCAATCTGATATATATCTATATCTTTTGATTTTAAAGATGATAACATTATATAAAAGTAAATTAATGCTACTGAAATAAATATAGGTATTATACATCCTATAATTGTAATACTTATAGGTATGTTTTTTTGATTAACCATAAATACTGGTATTGTCGTAGTCATTAACTGTATGCTAAGTGTAAGAAATAAAAATGAATATCCAATTCCATTTAAATATTTTTTTACTTTTTTTACTTTTTCTTTACTATTATCAATGTATAACCTTGCTTTTAAACTTTCTATTGATATATAAGTTAAAAATATTACCATAGATAAATCAATAAAATTGGTTAAAAATACGCTTTTTATAGATTTTTCAGAAAATCCATCTGGTATTCCATCTGCACCCCAATGAGTTATTATTATATCTGGCATTGAATTATAATTTACAGCTACATATAAAATTGATARTATTGAAAGTCCTATACATATACTAAATAATAACTTAAACTTTTTAGTTAATTGATTTTGAACTAAAATTACTTCTTTATATTCATATTCATAATTCATCTTATTATTTATTTTAGGTATCTCTATATTATTTTCTT
>NZ_CP048741.1:973962-974358 GCF_018336475.1 Romboutsia sp. 13368 | reverse complement strand
TATTAAAAAGGAATTATCTTAAATAAATATTAATAAAAATTTATTTAAAATAATTCCTTTATTTTCTTTACTTTAAAATTTATTTATCTTAAATATAAATTCAATTATAAGATATATAAATATAGTTAYAGCTATACCTTTATTTATATTCGATTTGAAAGTTTTATCTATTATATTTTTAAATTCATTCTCTAAATATATATTCTTTATATATACACCATAAAAATAATCTTTACTACTTATATTTTGAGTACTTAAAACTATCAAGTGTATAAATAACATTATGATTATAAACACAATATTTCCTATTATATTTATCATTATTTCATCCCCTAATATATTATTAATATAATTATATATTCTTGTATATACTAATGCTACAATTAAAGTAGTTAT
>NZ_CP048741.1:973510-973949 GCF_018336475.1 Romboutsia sp. 13368 | reverse complement strand
TCCTAAGGATACGCCTTATTGTATTTCTAAAGCTTTAATAAATGCTGTAAAAGGAAATATAGATGATGCTCTATTATTTTGTGGAGCAGATACTTATAAAATAGATAAATTAAAAACTGTAAATGAAGTTATAAATGATTTAATTAGTGAATTATAAAAAAAAGAAGTATATAAGAAAAATCATAAATTCTTATATACTTCTTTTTATTTACTGAAGATTTCTATATTTTTTTTCAAAGAACCTAGTTGCTTTTTCTAGAGCATTAGTTAAAATTTCTAATTCATGYCYTTCAAAGTTTTTCATTATCTCATCAATCATTTCTTTATGGAAATCACTGTGARCTTTAAAAACTGCTTTACCCGTATCTGTTAAACTTACAAGAACAACCCTTCTATCTTCTTCTATTCTTTTTCTTTCTGCATATCCCTTTTTTATTAA
>NZ_CP048741.1:972732-973139 GCF_018336475.1 Romboutsia sp. 13368 | reverse complement strand
TTAACAATTCAATTATATATTTTTTGTATATAATAGTTTTCAATATATTTGTATTTTTTTAACTTTTTTTGCTAAATTTATTTGTGATAACTTTTTATATGCTTTATAATTTAATTAATTTGAAATTTTACAAATCTTGAAATATAACTAAAACTCTGCTTTTATTCTATTTCAAAAAAATATAGAATCAGATATAGTAATTATWAAAAATATATCACCAGGCATAAATATTACGCCTTTTTCATAGCATTTATTCAGCAATTTTCTAGAATTAATATTTTTTAGTTTTAAAAATAAGTGAAGTCCACCATCACCTAATATGTATTCGTTAGGTATATATTTACGTACACACTCATAAGCAAAATTAAATTTATCTCCATAGAATTTGCGTATTTTTTTTACATACC
>NZ_CP048741.1:972571-972700 GCF_018336475.1 Romboutsia sp. 13368 | reverse complement strand
ATTTCTCTTTGGGATATTGTTGATGCTTGTAGGTCTGCTCCTTGTTTTATAAATATGAATTTACTTAATATTTTTTGAGATGCACATGTCCATCCTATTCTATACCCTGGACAGAATATTTTTGAGAAA
>NZ_CP048741.1:972453-972538 GCF_018336475.1 Romboutsia sp. 13368 | reverse complement strand
TCTAAAGATGTAATGGGAAATATATGAGAACTAGAGTAGAGCAATTCTTCATTAAATCCATCYTCTATTATAGCTATATTATTAT
>NZ_CP048741.1:969820-972435 GCF_018336475.1 Romboutsia sp. 13368 | reverse complement strand
ATTTATATCTACTCTCAGGAGACATAACAGTACCTGTTGGATTATGATAAGAAGGGGTAATATATGCAAATTTTATTTTACCCTTATATTGTATTAATTGTTTTTTTAACATATTAAAGTCTAAACCATTTTTATCTATAGTTACTGGAATAAGATTTAGATTTAATGCCTTCATAATCTTTATAGTAGTATTATGTGTTGGATTCTCACAAAGTACATAATCTCCAGGAGATGTAAATGATGATAAAAGAATATCTAATCCATCTGTAAATCCATTAGTTATCAAAATATCTTTATTAGAAGTATCAACGCCTTTTTTATTCATATATTCAAATAAATAGTCTATAAGAGGTCTATAACCTTGAGCATAYCCATAGTTAAGTAGTTTATGTCCTTCAAGGGAAATCCTATTTAAAAATGATTTTTTTAATTCATCCATATTAAATAATTCACCATCAGGAGAAATACTTTTAAAAGATATTATATCAGGCGTACAAGATATTTCGTTTTTTATAATATCCATAGAATTTGCAGTTTTTGAATAATTATTTTCAATAATATTCCAATCTATATACCAATTACTTTTACTAGTATCTTTTTTTGAATTAGCAAATGTGCCTTTTCCAGGAATAGAGTAAATATATCCTTCAGATTTTAATTCTTCATATGCTAAAATAACTGAATTTCTACTAACTTTTATAAGAGAACTAAGCTCCCTTGTAGAAGGGAGCTTACTTTTATCAGGTATTAGTCCTTTAGAAATCATATCAACAATATGATTTTTTATTTGTATATAAATTGGCTCATTGTTATTAATCTTAAGATTAGAGAATAACAAATTATCACCTCGATTTTATTTTAAATTTTATAAAGAGAACTCTATAATTTTATCTAACAAACTAGGAAAGTCTAGTCCAGCTGCAGCTGCACTTTTAGGAATTAAGCTATTTTTAGTTAACCCTGGAAGTGTATTAAGGGTTTAACTTTAAGAGATTTAAATGATATAGCTAAAAGTGAACTTGCTAAAGGATGTATTAAAATAGGACTTATAAAAAATGAAGATGAAATAAGTAAATACTATTTCCATTCAGTTTCTCATTCATTAGGTCTTGATACACATGATGTATGGTTATTAGATTCTAAATTAGAAAAAGGTTGTGTAATAACAAATGAACCTGGACTATATATAGAAGAAGAAGGAATCGGTATAAGACTTGAAAATGACTTATTAATAACTGATAATGGCTGCGAAAATTTATCTATTAATATTCCTATTGAAATAGAAGAAATAGAATCTCTTATGAAATAAAAAATGTCCCCCTTAAAATATATCAAAGGGGGACATTTTTTATATACTAAATTTATCATTGAACATTTACTTCATTTTTATCTTTAAAAGCTAAATTTAACAAAATAGGTGAAATTATAGTTGTTACAACTACTACTATAATAATAGGACCTAGCATTACATTTTGAAGTACACCAAGTGCTGATCCCTTACTTGCAACTATAAGTGCTACTTCTCCTCTAGATACCATACCAGTACCGATTTGTATACACTCTATATTTGAATACTTACACAGTTTTGCTCCTATTCCTGCTCCTATAACTTTAGTTAATATTGCTACAATAGTTAGTATGATAGCAAACATTACTATTTCAATACTCATATTAGGTAATTCTACCTTAAGACCTATACTTGCAAAAAATACTTGTGATAGTAATGAGTAAGATACAATATCAACTCTACTAGATACATATTCTTTTCTATATACATTAGATAAGATTAAACCTGCTATAAATGCGCCTGTAATATCTGCAACTCCAAATACTTCTTCTGATACATAAGCTAATAATAAACAAAATACTAACGATGCTGTTATAAATCTTCTCCTATCTCTATTTTCATGTCTCATCCATGTATCAAATAATTTATATACAAAAACTCCTATTATAATTACAAATATAAAATATGCAACTATTTTTAATAATATTAATCCAACATTAATGGATGGATCTGCCATACTGCTTATAATAGTTAATGCAACTATTCCAAGTATATCATCTATAATAGCTGCTCCTAATATTGCAGTCCCTGCAGAAGTATTTAATTTTCCCATTTCTTTTAAAGTTTCCACTGTGATACTTACTGACGTGGCTGTCAAAATAACACCAACAAATATATTTTCTAATAAGGCATTTGTAGTAGATCCCTTAATTATATCTAAGTCTCTAAAAAAGTATGCTACTAAAAATCCTCCAACTAAAGGAATTATTACACCAAATATTGCAATTATAAATGATGCTTTACCTGTTTTCTTTAATTCTTTTAAATCTGAGTCTAAACCTGCAGAAAACATTAATAAGATAACTCCAAGTTCAGATAATTGTATTATAAAATTTGTCTCTTTTAAGATATTAAATACTGCAGGACCAAGAATTAATCCAGCTAATAATGCACCTACTACTTGAGGCATCTTAAATCTTTTAGTAATTATACCTAAAATCTTTGTACTTAATAATATTAACGCTAAGTCCAGCAAGTAATTATAAGATACCATACAACAATACCCTCCCATAACAATCTTCATATTGTATGACATTATATAAATATA
>NZ_CP048741.1:968954-969700 GCF_018336475.1 Romboutsia sp. 13368 | reverse complement strand
GATAATATATGTTTTAAATATATGTATTATTAATAACTAATCTTATAAATTAATAAATATACATATACAAAAACAGCCTATATAAATAATTGACTTTATTAAATCAATTATTTATATAGGCTTTATTTTATCTTTATTATAATCTTTATTTAAATTAGCTAAGTACAATTTATTTATTCAAATATATGTTTGATAAACTGAATTGGACTATATATTATAAGCCTAGGTCCAGAAAATCTCATAACATCCTTAACCTTAGCTCTCATGTCCTTTTTATAGCAATGTATTGGACACTTGCTACAAAAGCTCTTTTCATTTCCAAACTTACAAAAATCAAGCCTTTTATGTGCATAATCTAATAATTCTTGACAACCTTCACATAATCTATGTTTATGCTTATGTTTCTTTTTACAGTATAAATTTATCATAAGATTTATAGTTTGTTTTTCTTTTTCTATTCTAGTCATAATATACTCCTAACAAACTTTTCTTGGAATGAAGTAAATTTCATCTTCATCTTTTCCCATAAGTCCCTCTACTTGTYTATGAGAAACTATTACTATAGTTTTACCATCATTACTTTCTTTTAATGATTTTAATATTATACCTTCATTTAAACTATCTAAGTTACTTGTTGGCTCATCTAATAAAATCATTGGCGCATCATGTAAGAATGCTCTAGCAATACCTATTCTTTGTTTCTCACCACCAGATAAGTTACTACCTAACTCACCAACATTAGTGTC